>NZ_JBFRFE010000138.1:0-7995 GCF_052114665.1 Stenotrophomonas sp. 2YAF22
GCGCCTCCACCGATACCTTCGTCATCCAGGACGACTTCGGCGGTGACATCACTGTCACCGTAACGATCGCTCCGGCGTCGGCCATCACCCTCGTCGCCACGCCCGCGGTCAACCTGACGGTGGGCGTGCCTTTCAGCACCAGCCTCAGTGCAAGTGGTGGCACCGGCCCCTATACCTACAGCCTGGACAGCGGCTCCATTCCGCCGGGGCTGAGCCTGAGCGGAAACACCATCAGCGGTACGCCGACCCAGCGCGGCGCCTACGCCTTCACCATCCGCGCCACCGACAGCGCCTCTGCCAGCGGCGTGCGCGCCTTCAGCGGTTCAGCAGCCAACCCGACCATTGCCATCGCGCCGTCGTCTCCGTCTGCCGCGCAGAATCTTCCCTACTCGGTGACCTTTACTGCCAGCGGTGGCGTGCCCGGCTACACGTTCGCGTTTGAAAACGGCACGCTGCCGCCTGGCTTGACCCTGAGCGGCGCGACCCTGAGCGGCACGCCCACCACCCAGGGCAGCTACACCTTCGGCATCCGCGTCACCGACAGCAGCAGCGGCACCGGCAGCTATGCCGAGGTCAAATCCGTGACCCTGCAGGTGATTCCGCCGCCGACCATCTCGATCAGCCCGGCCACCGTTCCGGGCGCAACCGTCGCCGTGGCCTACAACCAGACTCTCAGCGCCAGCGGCGGCACTGCGCCGTACAGCTTCGCCATCACCGCAGGCGCTCTGCCCGCAGGGCTGGGCCTCAACACCGGCACCGGCGCACTGACCGGTACGCCGACCGCGGCCGGCACCTTCAACTTCACCGTGACCGCAACAGACGCCAATAGTTTCAACGGTTCCCGCGCCTACACCCTGGTGGTGGCGCCGCCGGTGATCCTGATCGCGCCGTCCGCGCTGACAGGCGGCACAGTCGGCGCGGCCTACAGTGATACCTTCATTGCCAGCGGCGGCATCCCCTCGTACAGCTATGCGATCACTGCCGGTGCCCTGCCGGCGGGGTTGACGCTCAATGGCAGCAGCGGCGTCATCAGCGGTACACCCAGCGCAGGCGGCACCTTCAACTTCACCGTTACCGCCACCAGCAGCAGCACCGGCGTCGGCGCCCCGCACAGCGGCTCGCGTGCCTATTCGACGACGTTCCTTCCGGCCACGGTCCTGTTGCCGGCCACCACGCTGGCCAACGGTACCCAGAACACGGCGTACAGCGCCACGTTGAACCCGGCCAGCGGCGGCACCTCGCCGTACTCCTATGCGTTCACCGCAGGCGCCCTGCCAGCGGGCATGACGCTGAACACCGCAACGGGCGCATTGACCGGTACACCTACCGCATCGGGCACCTTCAATTTCTCCGTGACCGCAACCGACAGCAGCACCGGCACCGGGCCCTACAGTTCCGCGCCGCGCGGCTATACGCTGCAGATCATCAACACCCCGCCTGTCGCCAATCCGCTGTCGGCGAGCGTGGCCTACAACAGCAGCGCCAATCCGATCACGCTGAACATCTCTGGCGGCGTGCCGTCCTCGGTGGCCGTCGGTACCGCGCCGCTTCATGGCAGTGCGAACGCCAGCGGCACCTCCATTACCTACCAGCCCACCGCGGGTTACGCGGGCCCGGACAGCTTTACCTACACCGCAACAAACACCGCCGGCACCTCGTCGCCCGCCACGGTCAGTGTCACTGTCGGCAACCCGACCATCACCGTGACTGCGGGTGGCCCCATGAGCGCGCAGGTCGGCGCCAGCTACAGCCAGACGTTCACCTGGAATGGCGGCACTGCACCCTATAGCGGCTTCACTGTCACCGGCCTGCCAGCAGGCCTCAGCGTTGGTGGCACTACCGCCACCAGCGTGACCGTAAGCGGCACGGTGAGCGCGGCGGGCAGCTTCAGCCTCGTCGCCACTGCCACCGACAGCAGCACCGGCACCGGTCCGTTCACCACCGGCCAGGGCTTCACGCTGACCGTTGGCGCGCCGACCCTGAGCATGACCCCGGCGCCGGGCAACCTGCCGATGAACTACGGCACCGCCACCACCATCAACTTTGCCAGCAGCGGCGGCACCGCGCCGTACAGCTACGCACTGGCGGCCGGCTCGTTGCCGGCGGGTGTGAGCTTCAACTCGGCCGGTGTGCTCAGCGGTACGCCGACCGCGCCGGGCAACTACAACATCGCCGTGCGTGCCGCAGATTCAAGCACCGGCGCGGGTGCGCCGTTCTCGCTGCAGCAAAACTACACCATCGTCGTAGGCCTGCCGACGATCAGCATCGATCCGCCCAGCCTGCCCAACGGCAGCGCTGGCGTGGCCTACAACGCGCAGTTGAGTTCCAGCGGCGGCATAGCGCCATACAGCTACACGCTGCTCAGTGGTGCGCTGCCGACCGGCGTGTCCTTCACCTCTGCAGGCACCCTGTCCGGCATCCCCCGCTCCGATGGCAACTTCAGCATCACGTTGGGTGCCACCGATTCCAACGGCCAGACCGCCAGCCGCGTGTACACCTTCACGATCACTCCGGCGACCGTGGTGCTCGCACCGGCCCCCCTCGCAGGCGGCGCAGTCGGCACCGCCTACTCACAAAGCCTGAGCAGCAGCGGCGGTATTGCGCCCTATACCTACGCGATCGTCTCCGGCACCCTGCCCCCCGGCATTGCCTTCAGCTCAGCGGGCGTGTTCAGTGGCACGCCGGTCACGGCCGGCAGCTACACCGTGGTGGTGCGCTCCACCGACGACGCCGGCTACAACGCTACCCAGAGCTACACCATCGTCATCGCCAATGCGGTGCCGGTGGCTGTGGACGACAGCGCCACCACGCCGTCGCAGCAGGCGGTGACCATTCCGGTCGCCGCCAACGACAGCAGCGTGATCACCTCGGTCGCTGTGGCCAGCGCGCCAGCGCACGGCACTGCCACGGTCAGCGGCATGAGCGTTGTCTATACGCCATCCGGCACCTACTTCGGCGCCGACAGCTTCACTTACACCGCGACCGGTCCGGGCGGCACTTCGGCGCCGGCGACCGTGTCGATCACGATCACCGCTCTGCCCGTGCCTGCGGGCCAGCCGCGCGCGGCCGTCACCACCGTGGCGGGGCAGCCGGTGACCATCGACACCACGGTGGGTGCCACCGGCGGTCCGTTCACCGGCGTGACGCTAGTGACACCGCCGGCAACCGGAACCACGACCGTGACCGGCACCAACATCACCTACACCCCGCTGGCCACCGCCTCGGGCACGGTGAGCATCGTCTACACATTGAACAACGCCTATGGCGCTTCGGCTCCGATCACCACCACGATCACCATCAATCAGGTGCCTGTGGCGGTCTCGCGCCGGGTCAGTGCAAATGCGGGCGTTGCGGCGGTGGTCGAGCTGACGACTGACGCCACCGGCGGTCCGTTCACTGCGGCCACGCTGGTGTCGCTGTCGCCGGCCAGTGCGGGCACGGCCACCGTCGCGCCTTCCGGCAGCGGTGCCAGCGCGGGCTATCGTCTGACCTTCACTCCGGCGGCCACCTTCGCCGGTACCGCCACGGCCACCTTCACCCTGAGCAACACGTTCGCGACGTCGGCGCCGGCGACCATCGACTTTGATGTAATCGGCCGACCGGACCCGACCCTGGACGCGGAAGTGATGGGACTGTTGGGCGCACAGGCCGCTTCCACGCGGCGTTTCGCCACTGCCCAGATCGGCAACTTCCAGCGCCGCATGGAAGGCCTGCATGGTGCTGGCAGAGGGGAGCGCTTCGAGAATGGCCTGAGCTTCGGCGTCGACCGCGATCGTCGCTGCCAGGATGAGGTACGACGCATGCCCGGTGGCGATTGCCGCCAGGTGACCGCGCTGGACGAATCTGTTCTGAGGGACGACGTTGCTGTCGCGCCCGCCGCTGGGGATCGCGGCACACGTAGGGGTGATGGAGATAACGGTGCCCTTACCCTGTGGACCGGCGGCTCGATCAACAGCGGTGATCGCGATGGTCGCTCGGGCAGCGCGGGCTTCGACTTCCAGACCAGCGGCATCAGCGCCGGTGCCGATACCCGGGTGAACCAGGCATTCGCCTTCGGCGGTGGTATCGGCTACGGCCGCGACACGACCGACGTCGGTCACAACGACACCCGCAGCCACGGCGAAAGCTACACCCTGGCCGCGTACGGCAGCTACCACCCGGGGCAGTACTTCTTCGTTGATGGCCTGCTGGGTTACCAGTTGCTGTCATTCGACTCACGTCGCTACGTGACCGCCAATGGCGCGATGGTGCAAGGCGACCGCGATGGCAAGCAGTGGTTCGCCTCGCTGTCGGTCGGCGGCGACTACCAGCGCGACCGGTTGTCGGTGAGTCCGTATGCGCGGCTGGACCTGGCCCGTGCAACATTGAACGGCTATACCGAACGCGGCGACGCGATCCACGCCCTGCGCTACGAGGACCAGGATGTGGACACCACCACCGCCAGCCTGGGCGTGCACATGGACTATCGCTACCCGGTCCGCTTCGGCACGCTCTCGCCACAGCTGCGGCTCGAATACCAGCACGATTTCCAGGACGCCAGCCCGGTGACGATGGGCTACGCCGATCTGCCGGGCGGCCCGTTCTACCGCAGCGAAATCGATGGACTCAAGCGCAACCGGTTCGTTTTCGGTCTGGGTGCGGTGCTGCAGACTGAGCGCGACTTCAGCCTGCGGATCGAGTACCGCGGCCTGTTCGGCAGCAGCGAAGACACCGACCATGGTCTGCAGCTGAACCTGGAAAAGAAGTACTGATCACCTGGGGCGCGGCGACGCGCCCCAATCTCCCGGCAACGCCGGTCGTGCATGTCGAAAGCATCGGCTGGTCCTGCTGCCGATCAAAGCGGCCGGGCATGGGCCCGGCCTTACGACACGGCCGTCAATTGGCCAGAGCGAAATCCAACCCCGCGCACACCGCTGCCACCTGGGCGTCGTTGCATTCCTGCGGGTTGGTGCGCGGGCTGTCCGGGTACACCTCGGTGGTGGTGGCATACAGCGCATCGGTGAAGCCGGCACATGCACCAATCGAGCGCGACTCGCCCCACACCACGCCCAGCGACTGCAGCGGCATGCCCACCAGATTGCCTTCGGCGTCGGCCGGGGCAATGTGGGTGATCGGCGCCACGGCGGCGATCAGCGCCTTCTGGAATTCGTGCTGCGGGTCTTCGCTGTTGCCGATCACATAGAAGCCATCGGGAATGGTGTCGCGCTCGAAGGGCTTGCCATCGCGGGCACAGCGGGCCGGGTCGAACTCGTGCAGATCGCTGTCGGTGGTCTCGTGCAGGTCCAGGTGGACCCGGATGTTGGCCTTGCGTTCGGCCACCCAGCGCATCAGCGAGGCGGCTTCCTCGATCAGGCCGCCGTCACGGAAGCTGCGGTTGGGATCGATGGCATTGGGATTCCAGCGCTGGATGCGCTCATAGCCCCACGGGCTCACGCACGGGGCCACGATCAGGTTGAAGCGGCCCAGGTATCGCTCGGCGTGCTGCTCCAGGAACTGCAGGGCGCCATGCACGCCGCTGGTTTCGTAGCCATGCACGCCGCCGGTGACCAGCGCGGTCGGCAGGGCCGGGTTCCAGTCGTGGTTCACCACCGCAAACAGCGGGTAGTGGTCCGGGGCGTAGTCCAACTGGCCGTACTGCACCACGTCGAAGCGCTCGTCCAGCCGTTCCAGCGCGGTCACCACGTCTTCGTGGTAGCTGCGCTGCCGCTGCTGGCGGGCCCGCCACTGCGCGCGTTCGGCGTCGCCCCAGGGCTGTCCGGGGGTGCCGATCGGGTAGAACTGCGCAACGGTCATCTCAAGCTCCAGAAGTCGGGGTGCGGTGGTACAGCCGACCATTTTAAGCCTTGTGGCCCGATCGGTGCTGCCCCTCGCCCCGCCTTCATACGGCCGGCCTCATCTGGTTGTAAAATCAACGGTTTTTGGCCCCCACCCCCTTGATGGCGAACGCAGCGCAGCCGGTCGTGGATGGACCGGACTTCCTCCGTCTGCTCGCCCGTCTCAGCGACGGCGCGATGCCGGCCTCCAGTCCCGCCCTGACCGATCGCCTCGGCCAGTGGGTGGACTGGAGCCGTGCCGTGGCCCTTGCCGGGGCGCTGGATGGCCGCCTGGCTGAACCGGCCGAGGCCGCCGAAGCGCTGGATGACCTGCTGGCCGATTGCGCCCAGGCCGAAGCGAGCCTGTTGGCCTCGCTGAGCGAGGATGCCGAGGCCGAGCGCCTGCTGGACCTGGCCGAGGCCGCCGCCGCGCCGAACTTCGCTTCGTTGCGGCAGCGCTACCGGGTGCTGCAGCAGGCCATCCAGACCGCTACCGGCCGTCTGCGCGGCCGCCTGCGCGACCAGCTGGTGCAGGCGTCACCGGAGCTGGCGCGGCTGGCCGAGGTCGATGCGGTGATGGAGCAGACCTTGAGCCCGCGCGAGCACAGCCTGCTTGCCACCGCCCCGGCGGTGCTGGGTGCCCGATTCGAACGCGTGCACGGCCAGCCCGGCTGGCGCGCGTCCTTCCGCCACGACATGCGCACGCTGCTGCTCGCCGAGCTGCAACTGCGCTTCCACCCGATCCAGGGGCTGCTTGCCGCCCTGCGCTCACACTGACCGGAACACCATGTCCAGAACTGTTTTCCACGTCCTTGTCTTCCTTGCTGGCCTGCTGGCCGTGTGCTGGATCGGCGTCGGCTATGTCTCGGTGCACCCGCTGGGTGCAGCCGTGGCAGCGATCATCGCAGCCTGCTACATCGCCGGTGGCGTGGAGCTGTACCGCTACCGGCAGGCCAGCAATGGCCTGCGCGCCGCACTGGCTGACCTTTCGCTGGCCAAGGAAAGCCTGGCACCGTGGCTGGAGCGTGTGCCGCTGGGCCTGCGCAATGCCGTGCGCCTGCGCGTGGAAGGCGAACGCACCGCCCTGCCCTCGCCGGTGCTGACGCCCTATCTGGTAGGCCTGCTGGTGCTGCTGGGCATGCTCGGCACGCTGCTGGGCATGATGGACACCCTGCGCGGCACGGGCCTAGCGCTGCAGAGCGCCACCGACATGGCGGCCATCCGCGGCTCGCTGGCCTCGCCGGTGCAGGGTCTGGCGGTGGCCTTCGGCACGTCCATCGCCGGCGTGGCCAGCTCGGCCATGCTGGGCCTGCTGTCGGCGCTGCTGCGCCGCGACCGCCTGCACGTGGTGCAGCAGCTGGACCGCGCCATCGCCACTGACCTGCATCCGTATTCGCAAGCCTGGCAGCGTGCCGAGTCGCTGCGCCTGCTGCAGTCGCAGTCTGCGGCGCTGCCTACGCTGATCGATCGCCTGCAAGCGATGACCAGCACCTTCGAACAGCACAGCGCGGCCGCCAATGAGCGCCTGCTGGCCGGTCAGGCTGAGTTCCTGACGCAGAGCCAGGCGTTGCAGGAACGCCTGGCCACCTCGCTGCAGCAGTCGTTGCGCGAAGGTGCTGAAGCCAGTGCCGCGGCCATTGGCGGCGCGCTGCAACCGATGGCCGAAACCACCCTGGCCGGTCTGGCCAGCCACGGCCAGGCGCTGCATTCGCGTGTCGAACAGGCAGTGCAGCAGCAGTTGAATGGTCTGGCCGAGGGCTTCGAGCGCAGCCGCGTGGCGACCGAAGCGAGCTGGGCCAAGGTAGTGGCCGAGCAGACCGGCGCGCAGCAGGCGCTGGTTGCCGAACTGCGCCAGCATCTGCAGTCCTTCAGCGAAGGCCAGAGCGCACAGAGTGAAGCGCTGGTGGTGCGCATCGGCGAGCGCCTGCAGGCCGATGCCAGCGGCAACGCCGACGCTTGGCGTGCCGCTGCCGAACAGCAGCATGCGTTGAACAGTGAACTGGTCGAGCGCCAGCAGCAGGCGCTGCAGCATGCCAGCAGCCACCTGGATGACCGTGCGCAGGCGCTGCTGCAGGCACTGGATGAGCGCCACGCCGCCGGCCAGTCGCTGCTGCAGGAACACGAGCAACAGCGCTTGCAGGATTGGCAGGCCGCACAGGCCGCCACCGCCACGGCGCATGCC
>NZ_JBFRFE010000139.1:0-7989 GCF_052114665.1 Stenotrophomonas sp. 2YAF22
ACCCCGGAAACTGCCATRGCTTTACTCCCCATCCTTGAGTTCCCCGATCCGCGCCTGCGTACCAAGGCTGCGTTGATCGATGCCGCCGAAGTGACCACGCCGGCGTTCCAGGAGCTGCTCGACAACATGTTCGAGACCATGTACGACGCGCCGGGCATCGGTCTGGCTGCCAGCCAGGTGGACGTGCACCAGCGCTTCATGGTCATCGACGTAAGCGAAGAAAAGAACGAGCCGCGCGTCTTCATCAACCCGGAAATCGTCGCCAAGGACGGGGGCCAGGTGTACCAGGAAGGCTGCCTGTCGGTGCCTGGCATCTTCGCTGACGTGACCCGTGCCGACACCATCACCGTCAAGTTCCTGGACCGCCAGGGGCAGCCGCAGGAGTTGAGCACCGATGGCCTGCTGGCGGTCTGCGTGCAGCACGAGATGGACCATCTGGACGGCAAGCTGTTCATCGATTACCTGTCGCCGCTGAAGCGCGAGATGGTCCGCAAGAAGCTGGCCAAGCAGCGCAAGCACGTGGCGTGATCGCTGCTCCGGGCCGCCCTTCGGGGTGGCCCGCGCCTGCGCGTGACGCGCGGGCTGCATGGCGCCGGCCGACGGCGCCGTTTTTTTTCCTGCACGATTTCATCCTGCAAGTGGGGTTGCCATGAGGATTGTCTTTGCCGGTACGCCGGAATTCGCGGTGTCGTCGCTGCGCGCGGCCGCGCGTCATCACGAGGTGGTGGCTGTCTATACCCAGCCCGATCGCCCTGCCGGTCGCGGCCGTGGTCTGGCGCCTTCGCCGGTCAAGCTGGAAGCGGTCGCCCGTGGCATCCCCGTGTACCAGCCGGAAACGCTGAAGGACGAAGCGGCCCAGCAGCAGCTGCGTGACCTGCAGCCGGACCTGATGGTGGTGGTGGCCTATGGCCTGATCCTGCCCAAAGCGGTGCTGACCATTCCGACCCACGGTTGCTGGAACGTGCATGGTTCGCTGCTGCCGCGCTGGCGTGGCGCCGCTCCGATCCAGCGTGCCATCCAGGCCGGTGACGACAAGACCGGCATCTGTCTGATGCAGATGGAAGCTGGCCTGGATACGGGCCCGGTGCTGCTGCACCAGGAACTACCCATCGCCGCCACCGATACCGGTGGCCAGCTGCACGACAAGCTGGCCGAGCTCGGCGCACAGGTGCTGTCCGACGGACTGGGCCTGCTGCGCGCCGGCATCAAGCCGATCGCGCGGCCGCAGCCGGAGCAGGGTGTGACTTACGCGCACAAGCTGGACAAGGCCGAGGCAAAACTGGACTGGGCGCAGGACGCCGAAGCGCTGGCGCGCACGGTGCGTGCGTTCAATCCCTGGCCGATTGCCGAGGCACTGCTGGCCGGTGAGCGCGTGCGCATCCACGGCGCGGTGGCGCTGGATGTGGCCCATGGCCAAGCGCCGGGCACGGTGCTGGCCGCTGGCCGCGAGGGCATCGATATCGCCTGCGGGCAGGGCGCGCTGCGCCTGCGTGTACTGCAGCGGGAGGGCGGCAAGGCGATTACCGCCGCCGACTACCTCAATGCCCGCCGTGACCTGCGCGTGGGGGTCTGACGGGTGAGCAAGGCAAACGATTTCTCCATCGCCAAGGCGGCGCCGGGCGCGGCCACCCGCATGCTGGCGGCGCGCGTGCTGGCCCAGGTGTTCACCCGCGGTCGTTCGCTCAAGGCCGAGCTGGCCTGGGCGCTGCCCAAGCTGGCCGACACCCGCGACCGCGCACTGCTTGAAGCGTTGTGCTTTGCGGTGCTGCGCCGTCGCAGCACCTATGACGCTGCCCTGCAGGCGTGGATGCAGAAGCCGCTGTCCGCACGCGATGCCGACCTGCGCACGCTGCTGATGGTGGGCTTCGCCCAGCTGGATGTGCTGGAACTGCCCGCCCATGCGGCGCTGTCGGCGACGGTCGATGCTGCGCGCGCACTTGGCCGTGAACGCCAGGCGGGTCTGGTCAATGCGATCCTGCGCCGCGCCCAGCGCGAGGGCTTCCCCGAACAACCGGCACGCGACGCATTTCCGGTCTGGCTGGCCGAGGCCATCGAGCGCGACTGGCCGACACAGGCCGAGGCGATCTTCGCTGCCAGCCTGCAGCCGGCGCCGCTTTGGCTGCGTGCCAACCGCCAGCAGGGCGGGCGCGAGAAGATGATGGCGGCCTTGGCCGAGGCGGGCATTGCCGCCGAAGCCAGCCCACTGAGCGCCGATGCGCTGCGGCTGGCCGTGCCGGTTCCGGTGAACCAGCTGCCCGGTTTCGGCGAAGGCCTGCTGTCGGTGCAGGATCTGTCGGCGCAGTGTGCTGCTGACGCGCTGGCGCCGCCGACTGGCAGCCGCGTGCTCGACGCATGTGCCGCCCCGGGCGGCAAGTCGGCGCACCTGCTCGAGCGTGACCCCAGCCTGCAATTGCTGGCGCTGGATATCGATGCGCGTCGTCTGGCGCGCGCCAAGGATACGTTCGCCCGTACCGGTGTGGGCGAAGGCGCGCAGGTGCAGGTGGCCGATGCCAGCGATCCGGGGGCATGGTGGGACGGCGTTCCGTTCGACGCGATCCTGCTGGACGCACCGTGCTCGGCCACCGGCGTCATCCGCCGGCAGCCGGACGTGATGTTCCATCGGCGGGCGGAGGACATTGACGCGCTGGTCGGCATCCAGGCCCGGTTGCTGGAAGCCTGCTGGTCGATGCTGCGCCCAGGTGGCGTGCTGCTTTATGCCACCTGCTCGATCCTGCGCGCGGAGAACGTCGATCAGGTGAAGGGCTTCCTGAAATGGCACGCGGATGCGGAAGCGGTCGCGCTGGGTGACGCATTTGGTCTGGACTGTGACGGTATCGCGCGCCAGCGTCTGCCCGGTGAAAACGATGCTGACGGATTTTTCTACGCGCGTCTGCTAAAAAAGGGCTGACCCAACCGCAGTCCGAGCCCCCATGCTGAAAACCCGTGCATCACRCCAGACGTGGCTGTTCGTTGTGATGGCCCTGTTGGTGTTGGGTGCCGGCCTGGGACTACGCGATCCTTGGCCCTCGGACGAACCGCGCTTCGCCCTGGTCGCCAAGCAGATGGTGGACAGCGGCGACTGGCTGTTCCCGCACCGTGGGCTGGAGCTGTACTCGGACAAGCCGCCGATGCTGATGTGGTGGCAGGCCACGCTGTACAGCGTGGTCGGCAACTGGCGGGTGGCGTTCCTGCTGCCCTCGCTGATCGCTGCACTCGGCACGCTGTGGTGCGTGGTCGATCTGGGCCGGCGTCTGTGGACGCGCCAGGTCGGGCTGTATGCGGGCTGGGCGCTGCTGTTCGCCCTGCAGTTCACCTTCCAGTCGAAGAAGGCGCAGATCGACCCGCTGGTGGTGTTGTTCATCACCCTGGCCAATTACGGTCTGCTGCGCCACCTGCTGCTGGGGCCCGCCTGGCGCTGGTGGTGGTTGGGCTGGTTCTTTGCCGGCATCGGGGTGATCACCAAGGGCGTGGGCGTGATCGCGCTGCTGATGATCGTGCCAGCGGTGATCGGTTCGGCGCTGCACTGGCCGCGGGTGCGGCTGCATGCACGCGACCTGCGCTTCTGGTTGGCGCCGTTGGCGTTCGTGCTGGCCGTCGCGCTGTGGCTGGTGCCGATGGTGATGACCGCGTTGGCGACCCGCTCCGGCGAGTACCTGGCGTACATGAACGACATCCTGTTCCGGCAGACCGCCAAGCGCTATGCGCAATCTTGGGACCACCACCAGCCCTGGTGGTACTTCCTGGGCACCATGCCGTCGATGTGGATTCCCGCCTTCCTGGCGGTGCCGTGGGCGATCCCCGCCTGGCGGCGCCGGCTGCAGCGTCGGGACGCGCGCTATCTGTTGCTGCTGGGCTGGTGGGCGCTGATCGTGCTGTTCTTCTCGATCCCCAATGGCAAGCGCGACGTCTACATCCTGCCGGCGCTGCCGATGTTCTGCCTGGCGCTGGCGCCGTTGCTGCCGGGGCTGCTGCGCCGGCGCGATGTGCAATGGCTGCTGGGCGCGTTCACCCTGCTGCTGTCGCTGGGGACGTTGGCCGCCGGATTGTCTGCCCTGCTGGGCAAGCCCGGCTTCGAAGTGCGGCTGATGCAGACGCGGGGCATCGGCAATGGCGAGATGAACGCCCTGGCCTGGGCGGCCATGGCAATGGGCGGCTGGGGTGTGGCCAGCCTGCTGTTGTTCGGGCGTGATCGCCGTCAGCTGGCGCTGGTTTCGACCCTCACTGCCGTGTGGGTGCTGTACAGCCTGATCGGCTATCCGCTGCTGAATGATTCAAGTTCCGCCCGCGGCCTGATGCGGCACACCGGCCAGCGTATCGGCGCCGATGCGGAGCTGGGGCTGGTGGCCTGGAAAGAGCAGAATCTGCTGATGGCAGACCGCCCGGCAGCCACCTTCGGTTTCAACGAGCCCTGGGATGCACAGCTGGCTGCGGCGGTGGAATGGCAACAGCTGGCGCCCCGGCGCCGCTGGTTGCTGGTCCACCAAGACGCGCTGCTGCCCTGCATCGACCGCGACCGTGCCGAGCTGGCCGGGATCGCCAACCGCCGCCGTTGGTGGCTGGTACCGGCCACTGCGGTGCAGGGCCGGTGCGTGGCCAGCGCGGAGGAGCGCGAACGTGAACGGCGATTGCAGCGTGAGGAATAACCACCCTGGCCCGCGCTTGTCCAGACTGCCCAAGCGGCAGCAAAGGCAGTAAAACGTCAGCGTGGGATCGGCCGTATCGGCGATCCCGTTCATTCCGCCGGATTGCAGCGAACTTTTTCGACGTGGCAGCTTCAAAGCACAACCTGGAATCCACGATCGGCGATCCGCTGGGCGTCCCCGCAGGGAGGCGTCCGCGTGCGGCGCACTGGCTGGCGCAGATCGGCCTGTTCTGCATGCCGGCGCTGGTGCTGACGATTCCGATCAATCTGTTGCCCTACGCGCTGCTGCTGCTGGTCAGCACGGCGATGGTGCCCGGCCTGCTGTGGCAGGCCCGGCGTATGGACATGCAGCCGATCAAGGTCCTCAGCTGGCTGATGCTGGCGGTGGTGGTGATGGCCCTCGTGTCGGTCGTGCTGTTCGAACAGGGCCTGCGCGATGTCGACAATCGATCCCGCTTCCTGGTCATCCCGTGGATCGCACTGTGGGTGTGTGCGCTGCGCCCGGACATGCGCTGGCTGTGGCGCGGTGCATTGGCCGGGCTGGTGGGCACCTTCGTGCTTTCGGCGCTGCAGGTGGCCCAGGGCGCGCCACGCGCCGAACTGTTCACCAACGCGATCGTGCTCGCCGACATCGTGATGATGCTGATGGTGTTGCTGGTGTTCTGCCGGCCGTCGCGGCGCTGGTCGCTGGTAATCGTCGGCATGGCCGCCGGGTGCGGAACCATCATCCTGACCGGAAGCCGGGGCGTGTTCGCGGCTCTGCTGGCGCTGCTGGTGGTGCTGGCACTGAGCCTGCGCTGGCGCACCGGCGTGGCGCGTCTTTCAGTGCTTGCCGGCATGCTGGCCATCGGCGCGACCCTGCTGCTGTCGGTGCCCGAACTGCGCCACCAGGTGCGGTTGTCCGAACTGCACAGCGATGTGCAGCGCATGGAGCAGGGTGACAGTGACTCTTCGGCCGGGGCGCGCGTCGAGCGCCTGCAGGTGGCGTGGGAGACCTTCCTCGATCATCCGTTGACCGGGGTAGGCATCGGCCACTTCGACACGGCCATGAAGCGGGTGCCGGTCTGCCGCGAGAACCCGCAGGAAATCCGCTGCCACCTGCGCCATGCGCACAACGATCTGGCCGAGTGGGGAGCTACCCAGGGCCTGCCGGGCGTGTTGCTGCTTCTGGCCGTGTATGGCGTGCCCCTCTGGGTATTCGTACGCCTGCACCGGCGCAGCGGGCACATCACCTTCCGTGGCCCCGCCGCCGCCGGCGTGATGGTGGTGGTGTCCTACATCCTGTGCGGGTTGACCCAGTCGATGTTCGCGCACCAGATGACCGCAAGCTTCTACGTCACCATCGTCGGCCTGCTGACCGGCCTGTCGATCGTGGAAGGTGCCCGGCACCGGGCAAAGATCGCGCCGTAGCGTCCAGCCCTGGCCGACTTCCCGTTCAGGGGTTGGGAGGGTCGGACACGGCCTGACCGTTGCCCAGCATCCACAGCATGATGGTCTTCTGCCGCACATAGTTGGCGCGCACATAGGCATACACCAGGCCATGCCAGCCATCGCGGAAGCCGCCACGGAACAGGAAGCCGCGCCAGAACCGCCAGGCTGGCGCCAGTACCAGCTTGCCGAGGGTGGCCCGCTTGCCGCGCGCGAACTCGTGCTCGGCCATCATCCGTGCGTACTTCTCGGTCTTGGCCAGCTGCTGCTGCAGCGAGCGGTAGGGGAAGTGGATGAGGTCCCCGCGCAGGGTGCCGACGGTGCCATCGACGCTGGCCGCCTCATGGATCTCGCGCTTGCCGCGCCAGCCGCCCTGGCGGCGGTCGAACAGGCGCAGCACCCGGTCCGGATAGGCATTGCCGTGGCGCAGGAACCTGCCGAAGTACTCCGACAGGCGCGCGAAGCGGTAACCCGCATGACCTGCAAAGCCGCCGTCGCGGGCCTGCTCGATGGCCGTGCGCAGTTCCGGGCTGATGCGCTCGTCGGCGTCCAGGCACAGTACCCACTCGTGGGTGGCCTGCTCGACGCAGAACGCCTTCTGGCTGCGAAAGCCATCGAACGGACGCTGCAGCACGCGGGCGCCGGCAGCCTCGGCGATGGCCACCGTGGCGTCGGTGGACAGGGAGTCCACCACCACGATCTCATCGCAGAAGGCCAGCGAGGCCAGGCAGTCGCCGATGCGCCCGGCCTCGTTGAACGCGATAATGCAGGCCGAGATGCGAGGCCGTTCGATGGGAGCGGTCGTGGAGGACATGATGGCCGGGTACCTGTTGTTTGCGACGGAGCGCTATGCGCTGCCTATTCTCGCCCCGTTGGTGCAGGCCTTGCACGCTTCCGGCCAGGAAGTGGCGGCCTGGTTCGAAGATGGTGCGGCTGGCAGCCAGCTGCCCGGCGTGCCCAACATCGGCCTGAAGCAGGCCCTGGCGATGCGGCCGCGGGCGGTGTTCAGCGCGGCCAACTGGGTGCCGACCTTCCTGTCGGGGGCCAAGGTGCAGCTGTTCCATGGCTTCAACGTGGAAAAACGCGACAGTGCGCGTGGCCACTTCCGGGTGCGCGGCATGTTCGACCTGTACTGCACGCAGGGCCCTGCCACCACCGCGCCGTTCCGCGAGATCGCGGCAGTGCAGGGCCATTTCGCCGTGGCGGAAACCGGCTGGCCGAAGCTGGACCCGCTGTTCCGCGACGACGGCGGCGACAGTGCCGCACTGCGCAGTGCAGCCGGTGGACGCCCGGTGATCCTGTTCGGTTCAACCTTCACCGAGCGCTTGAGCGCCGCTCCGCACCTGCATGCGCAGATCGCGGCCGACATCGCCGCCGGGCAGCACTACTGGCTGCTGACCCTGCATCCGAAGTGCCCGCCGGAACTGTTCGAACGCTACCGCGCGCTGGCCGGCGCCAATGCGCGGTTCATCGAACCGGAGCAGGTGATGGCTGCCCAGCGCGCCGCCGACGTGCTGGTATCGGACACCTCATCGATCGTTTCGGAGTTCATCGTCCAGCACAAGCCGGTGGTGACCTTCCGCAACCGCGTGCCGAAGCCGCACATGATCGATTTCGACGATCCGCAGCAGTTGCCGGCAATGCTGGCGCGCGCGCTGCATCCCGATGCTGCGTTGCAGGCGGAGATCGTGCGCTACGCCGATGCCATCCACCCCTACCGCGATGGCCTGTCCAGCGAGCGGGTGATCGCCGCCACCGAGGATTTCCTGTCCGGCGAGATGGGCACGCTGCGTCGCAAGCCGTTTGGCAGTTGGGTCCGGGACCTGCAGATCCGCAAGGACCTGGGCTACTGGGGGCCGTCGCAGCGTTGATGTGTGTAGTGCCGGCCGCTGGCCGGCAACCACCGGAATGCCTGCGTT
>NZ_JBFRFE010000140.1:0-7986 GCF_052114665.1 Stenotrophomonas sp. 2YAF22
CGGCATATTCGATGGTGATCATCACGTTCCGCTCGAGCCCACGGATGTCGGACACATGGATCTTGCCGGTCAGGTACTCGGGCGTGGTACGCACCGGTCCGGCATAGCGGGCGCCGGGGTCCAGGCAGGCCATCGCGCTGCGGATGTTGGCCGAGGCGAATTCGGTGGAGGAATGGGCAAGCAGCCAATCGCAGAACCGCTTGCCTGCCGGATTGCCCTCGTGCGTGCAGCCCTTGCTCCACGTGTTCCAATCAGTAACCAGTTCGATCGACTGGCTGGCGCCTACCGGCGTGCTGTTGGCGAAGGCGAGCATCTGCGCGCATATCGGCTCGCGCGGCGCCTGCAGCGTGCTGCAGCCCGTGGCCAGCAGCATGATGGTGATCAGCAGCGGGGTGCGACCAAGTGCGGCCATCGGCGTGCTCTCCCTGTCACTGCGGTTGATGATGGGGGCATGCAGGTGAAGAGTCGACCTTGCAGAACTGCCTGGCAGCGGTCGGCAACGTGTGACTCTGCGAGGCAGCTCAGCGCAGCAGCGGCAGCGGATCGCGAGCCCCGTCTTTCCCGTAGATGCCCCAATGCAGATGGGGCGGCGTGCCCTTGGCGTTCCCGCTGTCGCCGACATGGCCGAGCAGGTCGCCGGGTTGCACTACCTGTCCGCGCCCCAGGCCATCGGCCCAGTCTTCCAGGTGCGCGTAGTAATAGCGCTCGCGTCCCGGGCCGATGACCCAGACCTGGCGGCCACCGAGGCCGCTTTCGCGGATGTCGGCGATGACGCCGGGGGTGGCGCTGCGCACCGGCGTACCGCGCTTGCCGAAGATGTCGATGCCAGCATGCGTGCGGTCACGCCCGCGCGGCGCACCGAAGGTATCGGCGATCTGGCGCGGGCGAACGCCTTCCACCGGCACCGGCAGCTGCGTGGCCGGCGGCATGCGCGAGAGCGTCCACAGCATCTTAGGTGCGGCGGCCCACGGGCTGTTCCAGAAGGCCATCGCCGCGATGGCCAGGATCAGCAGGATGGCGCCACGCAGCAACCAGCGGCGCAGGCGTCTGGCATTGGAAGGGGAAGCGGTGTTCATGCGTTGGCAGTGTAGGAGCAGGACACGCTCGACTGCATCTGCGTCATGTCAGCGGCACGTCGAAACCACGCTTCAACGTGCCCAGCGCTACCGACGTGCGGAAGCGCTCGATGTTGTCATCACCACCGAACAAGCGCTCGGTGATCGCCTCGTATTCCTCCATCGATGCCGCCGAGAGCAGCAGCAGGAAATCGCCGTCGCCGGTGATCGAGTAACACTGCTGCACGGCAGGGTCGTCCTGCACGCGACGGCGGAACGGGGCGACCTTTTCGCGCTGCTCGCTGACCACGCGCACCTCGACGATGATGGTCAGCGGCCGGCCGATTTTCGCGGCGTCGATCACCGACACATTGGCGGCGATCACGCCGCTGTCCTGCAGGCGCTTGATCCGCCGCTGCACCGCCGGCGTGGACAGGTGCACGGCTTCGGCGATCTGCCGCTGCGGCAGGGTGTTGTCCTGCTGCAGGAGGGCGAGGATGGCGCGGTCGAAGCTGTCCAGCACGGGGGCGGTGGCCATGGTGAGCAGAAGTTGCACGGACGGGCCGTCAATTGAGCCAAGTGCTCGCCGCCGACGCAATAGACTGGCGGCATGCAGACTTCTCGAATCGCGCCGATGTTGCCGGCGCTGGCGGTGCTCGGCTCGGTCACCGCACTGGCCATCGGTACCTCCTACGCCAAGCAGCTGTTTCCGTTGATCGGCGCGCAGGGCACCAGCGCGCTGCGCGTGGGCTTTTCGGCGCTGTTGCTGCTGCTGTTCTGGCGGCCATGGCGCTGGAAGACCAGCCGCGTGGATGCGGTCACCATCCTGCGGTACGGCCTCACCCTGGGCCTGATGAACCTGTTGTTCTACATGGCCTTGCGCACGATCCCGTTCGGCATCGCGGTGGCCATCGAATTCACCGGCCCGTTGACGGTGGCGATGCTGTCGTCGCGGCGTCCGATCGATTTCCTGTGGGTGGGTTGCGCAGCGGTCGGGCTGCTGTTGCTGCTGCCGATCGGCGGCGGCCCGGCACTGGATCCGGTGGGCGTGCTGTACGCCATGGGGGCAGCAGCGTGCTGGGGCCTGTACATCGTGTTCGGCAAGCGCGCCGGCCACCTGCATGCTGGGCATTCGGTGTCGCTGGGGCTCCTTGCCGCGTCGCTGGTGGTGGTGCCAGTGGGCGTGGTGCATGCCGGCGCGGCGTTGCTGGAGCCGAAGATCCTGCTGGCCGGGCTGGTGGTGGCGCTGGTGTCCAGCGCGATCCCGATGTCACTGGAAATGATGGCGCTCAAGCGCCTGCCCAAAGAGACCTTCGGCATCCTGATCAGCATGGAACCGGCGGTGGCCGCACTGTGGGCGATGCTGCTGCTGCACGAGCACCTGCATGGTCTGCAGTGGCTGGCCATCGGCTGCACGGTGCTGGCTTCGGTGGGCAGCACGATGACGTCACGGCGGTTGAAGGTGCCGGTGGCGCAGGCGGGGTAGTGCCGGGGCATTCCCGGCGGAGAGCGTGCGGACCAACGGTCCGCACCCACAGGAGCAACGGTCCGCATCCACCAGATCAGCGTGCCAACCGAGGTTGGCACCTACCAGAAGCGTCAGCGCAGGGCGTCGGCGGGGACGTCGATCGCCATTGCGAGGGCCAGATGGTCGGAGAACGCCGCCGGCACCGCTTCCACGGTGCGGGTCTGCAGACCACTGCTGACCAGGATGTGGTCGATGGCGCGGTCGGGGCGCCAGCTGGGGAAGGTCGGCACGATGCAGCCGGGCGGCTGCAGCCGGGTCTTCTGGTACAGCACCTGCATTTCCGGACGTTCGGCCAGGCAGTTGAAGTCGCCCATCAGCACCGCATTGGGGTGGTCCGACAACAGCTCGGCGATGAAACCAAGCTGGGCCATCCGCGAGCCTGCGCCCAGCGACAGATGCGCTACCGCAACGGCCAAGCCATCGCGACCGTCGCCGAACTTGGCCAGCAGCACGCCGCGCCCGCCGATACGGCCGGGCAGGGCATGGTCCTGCACTTCCACCGGTTCCAGCTTGCTCAGCAGGCCGTTGGCGCTGGAGGCGACGCCACCCATGCGCCGGTTCGGCTGGTGGCTCCAGTAATTGAAGCCGGCGCGTTGGGCCAGGTAATGGGTCTGGTTGGTGAAGCCCGAGCGCAGGCTGCCCGGGTCGGCCTCCTGCAGGCCGACGATGTCATGACCGCGCGCCAAAGTGRCAATCGCGTCAAGGCTGCTGCGCTTGCGACCCGCCGGCAGTGCATGTGACCAGCTGCGGGTCACATAGTCGCTGTAGCGGCGGGTACTTGAGCCGGCCTGGATGTTGGCCGTCAGCAAGCGCAGGGTCCGTGTTGTGGGGGAAGTCACGGCCGGGAAAACGTCTCTTTGATCAGTGAGCCTGGGCCGCACCGCGTTCGCGGGCGATCAGGTGGTCGGCAATGCGCAGCATGTCCGGGAAGCTCTTGCCCTTCACCAGGTACTTGCCGTTGACGATGATCGACGGTGTGCCGCTGATCTGGCTGCGCTGGGCGAACTGCTTGGCCGAGTTGGTCTTGGCATTGACCGCGAAGCTGCCCATGGTGGCGGCGAACTGCTTCGGATCGACGCCGTAGGCACCGTAGAACTTGGCGATGTCATCCACCGAATCGGCACCGCGCTCGCCCTTCAGGGTCTTCTGCGAGTGGATGGCCGAGTACAGCGCTTCGTGGGTCTTCTCCTGTACGCCCAGGGTCTGTGCGGCGTAGAAGGCACGGGCGTAGTTGTCCCAGGTGCCGCCGAACATGGCCGGCACGTAGACGAAGTTCACGTCGCTCGGCAGGCCGGCCTTCCACGGGCTGACCAGCGGCTGGAATGCCGCGCAGGCCGGGCAGACGTAACCGAAGATCTCGACCACTTCGACCTTGCCGGCCGCCGGCTGGAACGGCTGGCCGTTCGGGATCAGCTGGTAGTCGGCGCCTTCCACCGGGGCCGGGCCGGTCAGCGCGGCGGTGGTCGGGGCAGGCGCGGCGCTGGCAGCGGTCGTGTCACCTTCGGCAGCCGGAGCAGCGGCTTCGTTGCCTGCGGCCGGTGCGGCCGGTTCGGTGCTGGCCGGGGTTGCCGACGGTTCTGCCGGGGCGGCGGTGTTGGCGGTGCCATCGTCGGCCTTGCAGGCCGCCAGGATCGGCAGCAGCGCTGCGAGGGCGAGGGCGGCGAAACGGGTCTTCATGGAAACGTCTCCAGCATCTGGAAAGGTGGGGCCGGCGACAGGCGCCGGCCAGAGGGAAATGATGACATGCGGCGGCGACAGCGCCGTGTCGATGGTGTGTGTTGGTTCAGCGGCCGCGGGCGGCGCGGGCCTGGGCGATCAGCGCCGAGGCGATGCGCAGCTGGTCGTCGAAGCTCTTGCCACGGACCAGGTACTGGCCGTTGATGATGATGGCCGGGGTGCCCGGCACCTGGGTGCGCTGGGCGAAGGCACGGGCGGCATCGACCTTCTTCTGTACCGCCTCGCCGCGCAAGGCCTGCGTGTAGCGCTCCGGGGTCACGCCGTAGGCCTTGTAGAAGCTGGCGAGCTCATCGGCCGAGACGTTCTGCATCGGCAGCGTGCCCTCATCGTGCAGGGCCTTGAAGACGGCGGCGTGGCTGCGCTTGGCCACGCCCACTTCGTCGGCGGCGTAGTAGGCCAGTGCCCAGGCATCCCAGGCACCGCCGAAGGCGGCCGGAACCGGGGTGAAGCGCACGTCGGCCGGCAGCTTGGCGGCCCAGGCGGCCAGCTGCGGTTCGAAATGGGCGCAGTGCGGGCAGGTGTAGCCGAACACCTCGACCACCTCGATCTTGCCGGCCAGCGGCTGGAACGGGCCAGGCTGGGCGATGCGCTCGTAGTCTTTGCCTTCGACCAGCGGGGCGTTGGCGGGGGTGGCGGCGCAGGCCGCCAACGGCAGCAGCACCAGCAGGGACAGCAGAAGGCGGGGAATCAACCTCATCGACACGCATCTCCGTTGAAAATGACAACGCCGGCGCAGCCGCCGGCGTGAAGGAAACATACCGCAGCGACGGGCCGTCGTGGCGACCGGCGCCGACCAGTGGCGGTCAGGGGGCGGCAGCCGGTCGCGTCGAAGCGCCCTCGGCGGCGAGATCGTCGGCTTTGTTGTGCAGGCCCTGCAGGTAGCTGGAAAGGGCCTGCACCTCCTGCTCGGTCAGCTTCTGCGCCACCGTGGCCATGATCTGGAAGTGCGCCTTGTCGGTCTCGTTGGTCTGTCCGGCCTGGTACTCCTGCAGGCGCCGGGCGACATAGCTGGCGTGCTGGCCGCCGATGTGCGGGTAGGCCGGGCCGGGGTTGCCGGCGCCGCTGGGGCCGTGACAGGCCATGCAGGCCGGCAGCCCGCGCTGGGCGTCGCCGCCGCGGTAAAGCTGCTGGCCGATCTGGTAGAACTTCATGCCCTTGTACGGGCCTTCGGCCACCGGCGTGTCGTCGGCGATGCCGGCGTTGGCCTTCTGCGTGGCGAAGAACGCGCCGATATCGCGCATGTCCTGCGGGGTGAGGTTCTGCACGAAGGGCACCATCGCCACGGCGGCGCCGGAACTGCGCTGGCCATTGGCGATCAGGGCCATCTGCTGGGCGACGTAGCGCTCGCTCTGGCCGGCGATGCTGGGATACATCTCCACCGTGGAATTGCCATCGGCACCATGGCAGGCGGCACACGCGGTGGCCTTGGTCTGGCCGGCCTTGGCATCGCCCCAGGTGGTCTTGCTGAAATCCACCTCGAGCGAGGCGGTCTTGATCGGGCCGTTGTCGGGCAGCGGGGTCAGCGTGGTCTGCGCAAAGGCAGCAGCGGCAACAACGGCAGTAGCAAGGGCGGATACGGCAAGAACGCGAGCGTGGCGCATGCTGAAGCTCCGTATGGACCGGCCGGGCGGCGGCGGCCGGCATCGCCCGGATTATCAACGCCGTTTCCTTGCACGGTCAACGCAGCAGTGCAGCATTTTCCCGCTGGAAGGCCCCGGGCCGGGCGCGCGGCGCCGCAACATGCGATCCTATGCGCATGTCATTGCTCATCGAACGCGCCCAATACCACCTCTCTGCCCACAACATGGGGCAGCTGCCGCCCGATGAAGGTTCTGAAGTGGCCTTTGCAGGTCGCTCCAACGCCGGCAAGTCGAGCGCGCTCAACGCGCTGACCCGCCAGAACAGCCTGGCCCGGGTCTCCAAGACGCCTGGCCGGACCCAGCAGCTGGTGTTCTTCCAGGTTACCCCGGACGCCCACTTGGTCGATCTGCCCGGTTACGGCTACGCCAAGGTGCCGTTGGACCTGCAGGCGCACTGGCAGGCCTTCATCGACCGCTACTTCCGCACCCGCGAGGCCTTGAAGGGGCTGGTGGTGGTGATGGACATCCGCCATCCGCTGAAGGACTACGACCGGCAGATGCTGGCCTACGCCGTGCAGCGAGGCCTGCCGGCGCATGCGCTGCTGACCAAGGCCGACAAGCTGAGCCGCAGCCAGCAGATGCAGACCCTGCAGAAGGTACGCAAGGAACTGCATTCGTCGTTCGGCGATACGGTGAGCGTGCAGGTGTTCTCCGGCGCCGCCCGTACCGGCGTCGAGGAAGCCCGCGGCATCATCGGCGGCTGGCTGGGGCTGGAATAAGCCCCGTCGCCATGACGGTAGTGCCGGCCGCTGGCCGGCAACCTCACCGTCCCTGCGGCCGCCCTCACTCCTTCGGCAACGGCGAGAACTCCGCCGGCACCCACGCATACGCCTTGCCTTCGCTGCGAACGTGACCCAGCCCGGGGAACGGCAGGTGCGCACCCGCCACCCACCAGCCGTTGGCGCTGGCTTCCTGCAACAGGCTGCGACGGCTGGCCGTAGCCGCCTTGCGATCCGAATCCGCCTCGAATGCCGCTTCCGGGTGTGCGAACTGCACTGCATGGAAATGCAGCACATCGCCCCACACCAGCAGTGACTGGCCCTGGCTGTCGAAACGGTAGGACACATGCCCCGGCGTGTGGCCGTGGGTATCCATCGCCACCGCGTGCCCCGGCAGGGCGTCCCCAGGCTGGAAGGTGTGCAGGCGACCGGCGGCCTGGTACGGCGCGATCGCGTTGCGTGCCAGCGCGAAGGCAAAGCGCACGCCCTGCGGTGCCGTGGCTTCGCTGGCCGGGTCGAGCCAGTAGCGGGCATCGGCCTTGGACAGCCACACCGTCGCATTCGGATAGGCCTGCTTGCCCTGTGCGTCGAGGATCCCGCACAGATGATCGGGATGGGCATGGGTCAGCAGCACCTCATCGATCTCGGCCGGGTCCACGCCTGCCGCACGCAGGTTGCCCAGCACCTGGCCCTGGTCAGGGCCGAAGCACTGCGCGGTGCCGGCATCGACCAGGGTCAGGTGCTTGCCCTGGCGCACCAGGAAGGCGTTGATCGCGGTCTGCAGGCCCTTCTTGTCTTCGGGCACATAGCGGCCTTCAAGCAGGCGGCTGACCAGCGTTGGCGGCACGTCGACCACTTCCTGCCGGCCGAGCGCAACCACGCCGTCGAACAGGGCCGTGACCTGCAGCGCACCGATGCGCTGGTGTTGCACGCCCGGCACCTGCTGGGTGGGGGCGGGCGAGGTGGCCTCGGCCAGCGCGGCCAACGGCAGGGAGGACAGGGCCAGCAGCAGGGCGGCGTGCAATGGCAGATGACGCAGGGTCATGGCGGTTCTTCTCGGTGAGTGATGGGCAGGCCCGTTGCGTACAGCGTGCCGTGTTGCGCGTGCGTGCGGCGCTCAAAGCACTGCGCGGAATGCTCAATGGGGGTATCGGCAGGGCTGCGCCCTGCACCCGCAGAGGCAACAGCAACGGCAACGGCCGAAGCAACAGCAGGAGCTGGTTTCCTGTGGGATGGCGGGTGGGTCCGGTTGCGGGGGACGCCGTAAACCCATCCATGGGGGCTTGGCCGCGGCATCCATGCCGCGG
>NZ_JBFRFE010000141.1:0-7891 GCF_052114665.1 Stenotrophomonas sp. 2YAF22
AGGTCACCCAGAGTGGCATACACCATCCGGTGGCGGGCCAGCGGCAGCTTGCCGGCAAAGGCCTCGCTGACCACGGTCGCTTCGAAATGCACGCCATCGTCACCCTGTACGTCGGCGCGGGCGCCGGGCAGGCCGGTTTCGATCAGATTGCGGATGGTGTCGGCGTCCAACGGGCTTTCCTAATAAAATGTGCGTCCATTCTACTTCCGCTGCGTGGCGTCCGCATGGCCGAATCCCTGTTGCCCCCCCGTTCCGCCGACCCTGCCGCCCTGGTCGCCAGTGGCCGGCGCGTGTTCGAGATCGAACGGCAGGCGCTGGACGCCGTGGCCGACCGCCTCGGCGATGCCTTCCAGCAGGCCTGCCGGGCGATCCTGGGCAGCCGCGGCCGGGTGGTCGCCACCGGCATGGGCAAGTCCGGCCATGTCGCGCGCAAGATCGCCGCCACCCTGGCTTCCACCGGCACCCCGGCGTTCTACGTGCATCCGGGCGAGGCCGGCCACGGCGACCTCGGCATGATCACCGAGGATGACGTCGTGCTGGCCCTGTCCTATTCGGGTGAATCGGATGAGCTGCTGATGCTGCTGCCGGTGCTCAAGCGCCAGGGCAATGTGCTGATCGCCATGACCGGCCGCCCGCAGTCGAGCCTGGCCAGCGCCGCCGATTTCCACCTGGATGTGAGCGTGCCGGCCGAAGCCTGCCCGCTGGCGCTGGCGCCCACCTCCAGCACCACCGCCTCGCTGGCGATGGGCGACGCCCTGGCGGTGGCCCTGCTGGACGCACGCGGCTTCACCGCGGACGATTTCGCCCGCTCGCACCCGGCCGGTAGCCTCGGCCGCCGCCTGCTGCTGCACATCACCGACGTCATGCACACCGGCGAGGACCTGCCCAAGGTCGATGTCGGCGCCAGCCTCAGCGAAGCGCTGATGGAGATGAGCCGCAAGCGCCTGGGCATGACCGCCGTGGTCGACCACCAGGGCGTGCTGATCGGCCTGTTCACCGACGGCGACCTGCGCCGCGCCCTGGACACCGACCTGGACGTGCGCACCGCCAGGATCGCCGATGTGATGACCCGGCAACCGCGCACCATCAGCGCCGACAAGCTGGCGGTGGAGGCTGCGCGGCTGATGGAAACCCACAAGATCACCGGCCTGATCGTGGTCGACAGCCAGGGCCGCGCGGTCGGCGCCCTGAACATTCATGACCTGTTGCGGGCCCGGGTGGTTTAACCGACAGTCCGTAGACCCCATTCAGTCTGTACCAACGAGCCCGCAACCACCGAGTCCGATGCCCTGATGCCCTGGTCCCCCCTGCCCGCCTTCCCCGCCCACCTGCATGCCGTTGCGGCCGGTATCCGCTTGGCCTGCTTCGACGTGGACGGCACCCTCACCGATGGTCGGCTGTACTACGACAAGGATGGCAACGAGAGCAAGGCGTACTTCGTGCAGGATGGCCTGGGCCTGAAACTGCTGCAGCAGCACGGTATCCACCCCGTGCTGATCACCGCGCGCAACAGCCAGTCCGCGCTCAAGCGCGGCGCCGACCTGGGCATCGACACCCAGATTGCCGTCGGCGACAAGCTGGCCAGCGTGCAGGCGCTGTGCGCCCAGCACGGCATCGGCCTGGAGCAGGTGGCCTTCATGGGTGACGACCTGCCCGACCTGGCGCCGCTGGGAGCGGTCGGCTTGGCGGTGGCTCCGGCCAATGCCCATCCGTGGATCGCCGAGCGCGTGCACTGGATCACCCGTGCTGACGGTGGCCGTGGTGCCGCGCGCGAGCTGTGCGACGTGCTGCTGGCCGCGCAGGGCCGCGTGGACGCCGTGCTGGCGAGGTTCGGCGCATGAATGCCCCCACCCTGAACTGGCGGATGATCCTCGGCGTCGGCCTGCTGCTGGCTGCCCTGCTGAGCAGTTGGGCAGCGCTGCGCAACCGTGAAAAGGCACCTGCCGTCGAAGGCCAGGACGCCGGTGTGGACTACATCCTGCACGACTTCCAGATCGTCGCCCTGGACGAACATGGCAAGGAATCGACCACTCTGCGCGCGCCCCTGCTGGAACGCCAGCGTGGCGACCAGACGCTCAACATCACCACCCCGCTGTTCGAAATGCCCGACAAGGACGGCAAGCACTGGACGCTGCGCGCCCAGACCGGCTGGCTCAGTGCCAAGGGCGACGAGATGAAGCTGCGTGGCAACGTCGCCGGCGACAGCCCGGCCGGCCCGGGCGTGGTCCCGACCACCTTCCGCACCGACCACCTGGACGTGTTCCCGAAGGACAATCGCGCCCGCACCGATGCCCTGGTGACCATGACCCGGCCCGGCATGGAGCAGTCCGGTGTCGGGTTCGAGGTGGATTCGAAGAACAACACGTATCATTTCCTCAGCCAGTCCAAGGGCCGTTACACGCCCAAGCGCTGATTCCGCCGCCCGCCCGCGACGTCTTCCCGACAGGCGCGAAGCCGGCAGCCCCCACCCGCCGCCCCCGGTCCCGCCGGAGGGCCACCACCGGTAGAACGGACCCCGATGAAGATTCCCTTTGCAGCCGTGCTCGCACTCAGTCTTCTTGTCCCCGCTGTCGCCTTTGCCAAGTCGACGGACCGCAACGAAGCGATGAACATTGATTCCGGTGCGCAGTCCGGCACCCTCACCGGTGATGGCAAGACCGTGCTGTCCGGTGGCGTGATCATCACCCAGGGCACCCTGGACCTGCGCTCGTCCGAAGCGGAGATCTACCTCAAGGGCGGCGAAGCCGTGCGTGCGGTGTTCACCGGCAAGCAGGCCAAGATGAAGCAGCAGCTCGACGATGGCACCTGGATGGATGCGGTGGCCGACCGGATCGACTACGACATCACCACCGAGATCATCACCCTGACCGGCAACTACAAGGTCACCAGCGCGCGCGGCACCAATGCTGGCCAGCGCATGGTCTACAACACCCGCAGCGGTGAGATGAACTCCGGCGGCGATGGCAGCCGCGTGCGCACCGTGATTCCGCCGAAGAACAAGACGCCTGCTGCCGCCCCGGCCCCGGCGGGAGGCAAGAAGTAATGCTCGTCGCTACTGGCCTGCGCAAACGCTACAAGCAGCGCGAAGTCGTCAAGGACTTCGGGCTGACTCTGGATGCCGGTGAAGTGGTCGGCCTGCTGGGTCCCAACGGTGCCGGCAAGACCACCTGCTTCTACATGATCGTCGGCCTGGTCGGTGCCGATGCCGGCAGCATCGTGCTGGACGGCAAGGACATCACCGGCGACCCGATGTACACCCGCGCCAAGCAGGGTGTGGGTTACCTGCCGCAGGAACCGTCGGTGTTCCGCAAGCTGACCGTGGCCGACAACCTGCGTCTGGTGCTGGAACTGCGCGAGGACCTGGATTCGACCGGCCGCGAGCGCGAACTGAACAGCCTGCTCGACGAACTGCAGCTGGGACACGTGTCCGAACAGCTCGGCGCCAGCCTGTCCGGTGGTGAGCGTCGTCGTTGCGAGATCGCGCGTGCACTGGCCGCCAAGCCGCGCCTGATCCTGCTCGACGAACCCTTCGCTGGTGTGGACCCGATCTCGGTCGGCGAAATCCAGCGCATCGTCACCCATCTCAAGCAACGCGGCATTGGTGTGCTGATCACCGACCACAACGTGCGCGAGACCTTGGGAATCTGCGACCGCGCGTATATCCTCGCAGAGGGCACCGTATTGGCCCAGGGCTCGCCGGAGGCGATCCTGGACAACGCCGACGTGCGCCGCGTCTACCTTGGGGATTCCTTCAAGCTGTAACCGCGGCCGCCGGGCCCTCTCCCTTCCGTTCGGCACAGGCATGAAGACTCGGCTGCAGACATCGTTGGGACAGCAGCTGGTGCTTACGCCCCAGCTGCAGCAGGCGATCAAGCTGCTGCAGATGTCCACGACCGAGCTGGAGCTGGAAATCGCCCAGGCGGTGGAGAGCAATCCACTGCTGGACTGGTCCGACAGCAGCGACGAAGGCGCCGGTGTCGACAAAGACGCCAGCAGCGACGACGCGGGCGGCGACAATGACGCCCCGCCCGACAACGCTGAAAGCAGCGGCGACGACTGGGCGCCCGCCGAACTGGACTGGAGCAGTGGCGGCAGCGGCGGTAGTTTCGATGACGACGACGACAACGGCAGTGCCGCCGAACGCGTTGCCGAAACCGAAACCCTGGCCGACCACCTGCTGTGGCAGCTGCACCTGACCCACCTGTCCAAGCGCGACCGCAGCATCGGTGCCGCGCTGATCGATTCATTGGAAGACGACGGCTATCTGCGCGAGCCGCTCTCGGCCATCGCCGAAGCGCTGTTGCCGGCGATCCACGCCGGTGAAGACGAAATCCTGACCGTGCTGCACCAGATCCAGCGCTTCGACCCCGTTGGCGTGGCCGCACGCAGCCTTGGCGAATGCCTGCAACTGCAGCTGGACGTGCTTCCTGTCGACACCCCCTGCCTGGCCCTGGCGCGGCAGGTCGCCGCCGGCCCACTGGAACAGCTGCCACGCAGCGGCGTGACGGGCCTGGCCCAGCAGCTGAAGCAGCCGTTGGCCGAGGTCGAGACGGCCGTGGCCCTGCTGCGCTCGCTGGACCCTCGCCCCGGCACCCAGATCGCCCCGCTCGCCCAGGATACCTACGTGGTACCCGACGTGGTCGTATGGCGGCAGAACGGCATCTGGCGCGCCGCGCTGGCCGCCCATGCCGGCCCCAAGCTGGTGATCCACCGCGGTTACGAGCAGATGATCCGTCACTGCGGTGACGCCGATGCCGGTTATCTGCGCGGCCAGCTGCAGGAAGCGCGCTGGCTGCTGAAGGGCCTGCAGGCGCGTGGCGAGACGATGCTGCGGGTGGTGCGCAGCCTGATCCAGCAGCAGGCGGGCTTCCTTGAATTCGGCGAACAGGCACTGCGCCCGCTGACCCTGCGCGAGATCGCCGGCGAACTGGGCCTGCACGAATCCACCGTATCGCGCGCGATCGCCCGCAAACATGTGCGTACGCCACGCGGCACCCTGCCGCTGCGCGCCTTCTTCGCCTCGGGCATCGACACCGACGGCGGTGGCGAAGCGTCCAGCACCGCCATCCAGGCCATGATCCGGCGCCTGATCGATGACGAGAACCCACGCAAGCCGCTTTCTGACGCCAAGCTGGCTGACCTGCTCAAAACATCGGGAATCCCAGTAGCGCGGCGCACCGTGGCGAAGTATCGTGAGGCCATGAACATCTCCGCCTCGCACGAAAGAGTCAGAATCGTTTGACGCGCCGCCGCGCCCGGCGGAGAGGTTCATTGGCACTTCCGATCAAAGGAGAAACCCGATGCGCATCGAAACGTTTGGCAAAGATGTCGAAGTCACCCCGGCCCTGCAGTCCTATGTAGAGGAGAAGCTGGCCCGGGTCGGCAAACACTTCGACCAGCACTGCGAAGCGCGGGTGACGCTCAAGCTGCAGAAGACTGAGCACCACGTCGATGCCAGCCTCAATATTCCGGGTCAGACCCTGCACGCTGAAGCCAATGCGCAGACCATGTATGCGGCGATCGACCTGCTGGCGGACAAGCTTGACCGCCTGGTGATCAAGCACAAGGAGAAAAAACAGCAGCACGCACCGCTGCCGGTGGGCGACAATGGTGGCTGATCGCCACCGCTCCCCGCAGACATGCCCCTGACTGACCTCCTGGCGGCCGTGCAGACCCAGCTCTGCACGGCCACCGACCGCGACAGCGTCCTGCAGGCCGCGGCCGGATTGCTGGCCTGCCGCCAGGCCAACGCCGAACAGATCTATCTCAACCTGTGCCAGCGCGAAGCGTTGGGCAGTACCGCGATCGGCTACGGCATCGCCATCCCGCATGGTCGTGCGCCGACCCTGGATCGCCCCCGTGGCGCGCTGCTGCGCCTGCAGGCCCCGGTCGATTTCGGTGGCGACGAGCCGGTGGACCTGGTGTTCGCCATGGCCGTTCCCGCCCACTACACCCATCAACACCTGATGCTGCTGTCCGAGCTGGCCGAGCTGTTTTCCGCGCCCTGCATCCGCCAGGCGCTGCGCGAGGCCGGCGATGCACGGGAGCTGCGCCAGGCCCTGGACCTGACCCCACCGGCGAGCGCCGCATGAATACCAGCATCACTGCCCGCGAACTGTTCGAACAGCAGCGTGAGCGGCTCGGCCTGCGTTGGGCAGCGGGCAAATCCGGTGAGAAGCGCGAGCTGGAGGCCGGCAATACGGTCTCGCGACGCCCTTCGCTGGCCGGCTATCTCAATGCAATCTATCCCAACAAGGTGCAGATCCTCGGTACCGAGGAACTGTCCTGGCTGGACGCGCTGGAACCACGCCAGCGCTGGGAAACCATCGAAAAGATCATGCAGTCGCATCCGCTGGCGCTGGTGCTTACCCGCAACCAGCCGTGCCCGGAAGACCTGCGCGCGGCCGCCGATGAATCCGGCACGCCGCTGTGGTTGTCACCCAAGCGCGGCCACGAACTGCTCAACCATCTGTCCTACCACCTGGCCCGGACGCTGGCGCCGCGGGTGATCCTGCATGGCGTGTTCATGGAGATCTACTCCATCGGCGTGCTGATCACCGGTGAAGCGGGATCAGGCAAGAGCGAGCTGGCCCTGGAACTGCTCAGCCGCGGTCACCGCCTGGTGGCCGACGATGCCCCCGAGTTCACCCAGATCGCCCCCGACGTGCTCGATGGCACCTGCCCGGAACTGCTGCAGGACCTGCTGGAAGTGCGCGGCCTGGGCGTGCTGAACGTGCGCGAGATGTTCGGCGACACCGCTGTAAAGAAGAACAAGTACCTTCGGCTGATCGTCCACCTGACCAAGCCGATGACCGAGCCCACCCCCCATGGTTACGAGCGCCTGACCGGTGACTCGGGCACGCGCCACGTGCTGGACCTGGACGTGCCGCTGATCACCCTGCCGGTGATGCCCGGCCGCAACCTTGCCGTTCTGACCGAGGCGGCCACCCGCCTGCACATTCTGCGTACCAAGGGTATCGACCCAGCGGCAATGTTCATCGCCCGCCACAGCAACCTGCTGGAACGGCGAACGCCCTGACCCCCCTGTCCTTCGAAGAGCCCGTCCATGAGCACCGTCATTCCCACCGCCCCGACCCTGATCATCGTCAGTGGCCTGTCCGGCTCGGGTAAATCCGTCGCCCTGAAGACCTTCGAGGACCAGGACTACTACTGCTCGGACAACCTGCCGATCCAGCTGCTGCCGGATTTCGTGCGCAATGTGCTGAGCCACCACGACGGCGCGGCATCGCGCCGGTTGGCTGTAGGCATCGACGTGCGTGGGCAGAGCGACCTGACCCAGTTGTCCAGCTGGCGGCAGCTGGCCACCGATGCCGGGGTGGACGCCAAGGTGCTGTTTTTCGAGGCCAGCGATGAAACGGTGCTCAAGCGCTACGCCGACACCCGCCGCCGGCACCCGCTGAGCCAGCTGGGCCTGTCGCTGCCGGAAGCGATCGCCCGCGAGCGCGAACTGATCGCGCCGCTGCGCCGCGAAGCCGATGCGGTGATCGATACCAGTGCGTTGAACGTGCATCAGCTGCGCCGCCGCATCATCACCGAATTCGCGATGGGCCATGCCACCCGCCTGTCGCTGCTGTTCGAATCGTTCGCCTATAAGCGTGGCGTGCCGGCCGAGGCCGATTTCGTGTTCGACGCGCGCGTGCTGCCCAACCCGCATTGGGATCCGGAACTGCGTGCGTTGAGCGGCCGCGAACCCGGCGTGCGCGACTACCTGGAAGCACAGCCGGATGTGCAGCGCTACCTGTCGCAGTTGATGGATTTCCTGGATACCTGGCTGCCCAAGCTGGGTGRCGGCACCCGCAGCTATGTGACGGTGGCCTTCGGCTGCACCGGTGGCAAGCACCGCTCGGTGTTCCTGGCCGAACGCCTGGCT
>NZ_JBFRFE010000142.1:0-7879 GCF_052114665.1 Stenotrophomonas sp. 2YAF22
CTGCGCTGCCTCTGCGCCATACAGCACGTCGCCGACAATCGGATGACCGAGGCTGGCCATGTGCAGGCGCAACTGATGGCTGCGGCCGGTGATCGGTTCCAGTTCAACGCGCGTGCGTTGCGCCTCGATGTCACGCGACAGCACGCGCCACCGGGTCAGTGCCGGCTTGCCGCGTTCGTGGTCGACCATCTGCTTGGGCCGGTTCGGCCAGTCGACGATCAGCGGCAGGTCCACTTCACCGGCACCATCTTCCAGCAACCCCTGCACGATGGCCTCATAACGCTTGCCCACCTGGCGCTTCTCGAACTGCATCGACAGCGCCACCTGCATGTCCTTGCCGCGCGCGTGCAGCAGCAGGCCAGAGGTGACCTGGTCCAGCCGATGCACGGTCAGCGCATCGGCATACACCGCCTGCAACCGTGCGACCACGCAGTCCTGGTTATCCGCCGAGCGGCCGGGCACGGACAGCAGGCCGGCCGGCTTCTCGGCCACCAGCAGCGCGTCGTCGATGTAATGCAGAGGGATCATGTCGTTGCCAGGTGCTCCATACGAAAACGGGGAAGCCGAAGCCTCCCCGTTTCATTTCAGGCAGTGCCGGCAAGCTGCCGGCACAGACCGCATCAACCCAGCAGGTGGGCGACGCCGGCGCGCTCTTCTTCCAGCTCGGCCAGGGTCTTGTCGATGTACTTCTGGCTGAAGTCGTCGACCGGCAGATCCTTGACCAGGGTGTACTCGCCGTTCTCGGTGGTGACCGCGAAGCCGAAGATCACGCCTTCCGGAATGCCGTAGGAACCGTCGGACGGCACGCCCATGGTGACCCACTTGCCGTTGCTGCCCAGCACCCAGTCACGTACGTGGTCGATCGCTGCGTTGGCCGCCGAAGCTGCCGAGGACGAGCCGCGGGCTTCGATGATCGCCGCACCGCGCTTGCCGACGGTCGGGATGAAGGTGTTGGCGTTCCACTCCTGGTCGTTGATCGCATCGGCGATCGACGCACCGTCGGCGGTGGCGAAACGGTAATCCGGGTACATGGTCGGGCTGTGGTTGCCCCACACCACCAGCTTCTCCATGCCGGCGACCGGCTTGCCGAGCTTGGTCGACAGCTGGCTCAGCGCACGGTTGTGGTCCAGGCGCAGCATGGCGGTGAAGTTGCGCGGGTTCAGGTCCGGCGCCGACTTCATGGCGATGTAGGCGTTGGTGTTGGCCGGGTTGCCGACCACCAGCACCTTCACGTCACGCTTGGCGACCTTGTTCAGTGCGGCGCCCTGGGCGGTGAAGATCTTCGCGTTTTCCAGCAGCAGATCCTTGCGCTCCATGCCCGGGCCGCGCGGACGCGCGCCGACCAGCAGGGCGATGTCGGCGTCCTTGAAGGCGACTTCAGCGTCGTCGGTACCGACCATGCCGGCCAGCAGCGGGAACGCGCAGTCTTCCAGTTCCATCATCACGCCCTTCAGGGCGGCCTGGGCCTTGTCGACCGGCAGCTCCAGCAGCTGCAGGATGACCGGCTGGTCCTTGCCCAGCATTTCACCGGAGGCGATACGGAACAGCAGGGCGTAGCCGATCTGGCCGGCGGCGCCGGTCACGGCAACACGAACAGGTGCTTTCATGGGGATTTCCTCTGCTAAGAAGCTAAGTAGCGATGTGGGAGATGGCCGCACGGGCGGGGATGGGCCTGGCGGGGCGGCCGGAACGCAGAAACGGCCCCCTTCGCAGGGGGCCGTCCGGGTATTGGATCAGGCGGGAATGAGCTTGTTCCACTCACCCACGCGCTCAGCCTGGGCGGCGAGCAGAGCGTCGGTGTCGCCTTCCAGGGTGATCGAATGGATCACGTCGCCCTGCTTGACCGAATCGACGATCGCCTGGCCTTCCAGCACCTGGCCGAACACGGTGTGCTTGCCGTCCAGCCAATCGGTCTTGATGTGGGTGATGAAGAACTGGCTGCCATTGGTGTTCGGGCCGGCGTTGGCCATCGACAGCGAGCCGATCTGGTGCTTCACACCGTTCTTCTCGTCTTCGAACTTGTAGCCCGGGCCACCGGTGCCACGACCCTGCGGGCAACCGCCCTGGATCATGAAATCGGGGATCACGCGGTGGAAGATCAGGCCATCATAGAAGCCGCGCTTGACCAGGTTCACGAAGTTGGCGACCGTCAGCGGCGCCTTGTCGGCGAACAGCTCGACCTTGATCGGGCCCTGGGTGGTGTCGAAAGTGGCGATGAGGGACATGCAGATCCTTGGGATGCGGGGTGTGTAATCAGCCCCATAAGGATACACCTCCCCCGTGGCCCGGGCAGCTTCGACCATGGGCGCAGGCAGGCTCTTCAGCCCGCGGACGGGCAGCGCCGGGAGTCAGGCTGAATGGGGACTTCAGCAGTCCTGAAATCCAGGTTTTCGCCAATCGTCAAGTTCGACGTATAATGTTGGACTTCTTTTTCCAAATCCGGCGCCGACTGGCCCCCTTTCGTATGTCCATCGAAAATCTTCGCAACATCGCCATCGTCGCCCACGTCGACCATGGCAAGACCACCCTGGTCGACCAGCTGCTGAAGCAGTCCGGCACCCTGTCCGAGCGTACCGTCCTCGCCGAGCGCGTGATGGACAGCAACGACCAGGAAAAGGAACGCGGYATCACCATCCTGGCCAAGAACACCGCCATCACCTGGGAAGACAAGAAGACCGGTATCAAGAACCGGATCAACATCGTCGACACCCCCGGACACGCCGACTTCGGCGGCGAGGTCGAGCGCGTGCTGTCGATGGTCGACACCGTGCTGATCCTGGTCGACGCAATGGACGGCCCGATGCCGCAGACCCGCTTCGTCACCCAGAAGGCCTTCGCGATGGGCTTCAAGCCGATCGTCGTGGTCAACAAGGTCGACCGTCCGGGCTCGCGTCCGGAGTGGGTGATCGACCAGGTCTTCGACCTGTTCGACAAGCTCGGCGCCACCAATGAGCAGCTCGACTTCCCGATCGTCTACGCCTCGGCCCTGAACGGCTACGCCGGCCTGGAAGACACCGTGCGCGACGGCGACATGACCCCGCTGTACGAAGCGATCATGCAGCACGCACCGAAGCCGGAAGTGGATCCGGAAGGTCCGTTCCAGATGCGCATCAGCCAGCTGGACTACAACAACTTCGTGGGCGTCATCGGCATCGGCCGCATCCAGCGCGGCACCCTGAAGAAGAACATGCAGGTCGCGGTGATCGACCGTGAAGGCAAGAAGCGCAACGGCAAGGTCGCGCAGGTGCTGGGCTTCCTGGGCCTGGAGCGCATCGAGCAGGACACCGCCGAGGCCGGCGACATCGTCGCCATCTCCGGCATTGCCGAGCTGACCATTTCCGACACTCTGTGCCACCCGGACACCCCGGAAGCACTGCCGGCGCTGACCGTCGATGAACCGACGATCTCGATGACCTTCCAGGTCAACAACTCGCCGTTCGCCGGCAACAAGGACCTGTCCGGCGGCAAGTTCCTGACCAGCCGCCAGATCAAGGACCGTCTGGACCGCGAGCAGGTCCACAACGTGGCCCTGAAGGTCGAACAGCTGGAAGACGCCGACAAGTTCCTGGTCTCCGGCCGTGGCGAACTGCACCTGTCGGTGCTGATCGAGAACATGCGTCGTGAAGGCTACGAGCTGGCCGTGTCGCGCCCGGAAGTGATCATCAAGCAGATCGACGGCCAGGCCATGGAGCCGATCGAGCAGCTGGTGGTGGACATTGAAGAAGTGCACCAGGGTGGCGTGATGGAAAAGCTGGGCACCCGCAAGGGCCAGCTGAAGAACATGGAATCGGACGGCAAGGGCCGTGTGCGTCTGGAATACCAGATCCCCGCCCGTGGCCTGATCGGCTTCCAGAACGAGTTCAAGACCCTCACCCAGGGTTCGGGCCTGCTGTTCCACGTGTTCGACCATTACGGCCCGAAGGAACAGGGCGCCATCGCCAAGCGCCAGAACGGCGTGATGATCGCCAATGCCCCGGGTACCACCCCCGCGTACTCGCTCGGCCCGCTGCAGGAACGCGGCAAGCTGTTCGCTGCTGAAGGCGACAACGTGTACGAAGGTCAGTTGGTCGGCATCCACTCCAAGGACAACGACCTGACCGTCAACGCGATCAAGACCAAGCCGCTGACCAACATGCGCGCTTCGGGCAAGGACGATGCGATCCAGCTGACCCCGGCGATCAAGTACTCGCTGGAACAGGCCCTGGACTTCATCGAAGACGACGAGCTGGTCGAGATCACCCCGAAGGAGATCCGTCTGCGCAAGAAGTTCCTGACCGAAAGCGACCGCAAGAAGAACTCGCGCGGCGGCTGATCCAGCGAATCGTGAGCCAGAACGGCTACAACCCGGATCCGCATCGGCATCCGGGCCTCCATGTCATCGCCTTGCTCGAAGCGAGCAAGGCGATGCTGGCGTTGCTGGCGGCCACCGGGCTGGAAATCCTCGGCCCGCAACCGCTTCGCGACGGCGTCAATGCCCTGATCCGGCGTTTCAGTCTGGACCCGGATCACGGCACCCTGCCCTCGCTGTTGAATGCGATCAATCCCGACGCAGTGCACCTGGCCGCCGCAGCGATGATCGGCTACGGCCTGCTGCACCTGGTCGAAGCCTGGGGGTTGTGGAAAGCCAAGGCATGGGCCTCCTGGCTGGGCTGCCTGACCGCCTCCATCTACCTGCCCTTCGATATCTACGCGATCGTCCGCCATCCCGGCTGGGCCTCGTGGACGGTGCTGGCGATCAACCTGATCGTCGTCTACGTGCTGGCGCGCGACCTGCGCAAGCGCCGCCGCTGAGCAGCCGCTACACTGGGGATCGGAGCCGTCGAAGCTGCCCCATGCGCCTGTCCTTGCCGCCCCTCCTGACCTGTCTGATCGCCGCGCTGCCTGCGGTGTTTGCTGTTGGCTGCAGCCCGGCCACGCCCAGCGCCCACGCTGCCGAACCGGGTAGCAGCAACGTGCCCTTCGCCTACGCCGAGACCGAAGTCTCCGACCTGCAGGCACGCATGGTCGCCGGCGAACTGGACAGCACCACCCTCACCCACGCCTACCTCAAGCGCATCGCCACGCTGGACCGCGCCGGTCCGCGCCTGCGCGCAGTGATCGAGCTCAACCCCGATGCCCTGAAGGAAGCCGCCGAGCGTGATCGCGAGCGCCGTGCCGGGCGCCTGCGCGGACCGCTGCATGGCATCCCGATCCTGCTGAAGGACAACATCAACGCCGCGCCCATGGCTACCAGTGCCGGCTCGCTGGCCCTGCAGGGCTTCCGCCCCGGCGATGCCTACCTGGTCCGCCGCCTGCGCGAAGCGGGCGCAGTGGTGCTGGGCAAGACCAACCTCAGCGAGTGGGCCAACTTCCGCGGCAACGACTCGATCTCCGGCTGGAGCGCGCGCGGCGGCCAGACCCGCAATCCCTACCGCCTCAGTCATTCACCCTGCGGCTCCAGCAGCGGCAGCGCGGTGGCCGTGGCCGCCAACCTGGCCAGCGTGGCCATCGGCACTGAAACCGATGGCAGCATCGTCTGCCCCGCGGCGATCAACGGTGTGGTCGGCCTGAAACCGACCGTCGGCCTGGTCAGCCGCGAAGGCATCATCCCGATCTCCTTCAGCCAGGACACCGCGGGCCCGATGACCCGCAGCGTCGCCGACGCCGCCGCCGTGCTGACCGCCATCGCTGGCCGCGATGATGCCGACCCCGCCACCGCGACCATGCCCGGCCGGGCGGTCTACGACTACACCGCACGACTGGATCCGCAGGGCCTGCGTGGCAAGCGCATCGGCCTGCTGCAGACACCATTGCTGAAGTATCGAGGGATGCCACCGCTGGTTGAGCAGGCGGTCGCTGAGCTGCGCCGCGCCGGCGCCGTGGTGGTGCCGGTGGAACTGCCCAACCAGGGCGCCTGGGCCGATGCAGAACGCATCGTCCTGCTGTACGAATTCAAGGCGGGTCTGGAGCGTTATCTCAACACGTACCAGGCGCCACTGCGCAGTCTGGCCGGGCTGATCGCCTTCAACGAGGCACACAAGGGCCAGGAACTGGGCCTGTTCGGCCAGGAGCTGCTGCTGGAAGCCCAGGCGACCCCCGGCCTGGCCGATCCCGTCTACATCCGCGCGCGCAGCGATGCGCGGCGACTGGCGGGCCCGGAAGGCATCGACGCAGTGCTGGCATCGCAGAAGCTGGATGCGCTGGTCGCACCGACAACCGGTCTGGCCTGGCCCCTTCGCAGCACCGGCGATGACTTCCCCGGCGAGAGCTACAGTGTCGCCGCCGTCGCCGGCTACCCCAGCCTGAGCGTGCCGATGGGCCAGATCGATGGCCTGCCTGCGGGGCTGTTGTTCATGGGCACGGCCTGGAGCGAACCGAAGCTGATCGAGATGGCCTACGCGTACGAGCAGCGCACGCGCGCCCGACGCCCACCGCACTTCGATACCGATGCCTTGATCGAATCCGGCGACCCCTGACATGCCGGCCAGCGGCCGGCACTACCGATCCGACGGCTCCACTGGCGCGATGGCCGCCTCACCATCCTCCGCACCCGGCGATCGCACATCGGCGCTGCCTGCACGCCGCATCCGCGGCATATCCAGCTCATCGTCGCGCTGCAGGCGCGCGCGTACCTGCGGCAGCGATTGCGGATGCTCGCGCGCGAGGAAATCCAGCATGCGTTCGCGCACCAGGCAGCGCAGGTCGAACGCATCACCGGAACTGCGCGCACTGACCAGCAACCGCACCTGGATCGCGCGCTCGCTGGTCTCGGTCACCTGGGTCACGCACACCCGTCCATCCCACAGCGGCTGGCCCTGGCAGATGCGTTCCAGCTCGGCACGTATCGCCGCGATCGGTGCACGGTAGTCCAACCAAAGGAACGCCGTGCCGAGCAGATCGGCACTGCGCCGCGTCCAGTTCTGGAACGGGTGCTCGATGAACCAGGTCAGCGGCACCACCATCCGCCGCTCATCCCAGATACGCACCACCACGTAGCTGCTGCCGATCTCTTCGATGCGTCCCCATTCGCCCTCGACGATCACCACGTCATCGAGCCGGATCGGCTGGGTCACCGCAATCTGCAGGCCCGCGATCAGATTGCCGAACACCGGTTTGGCGGCGATACCCGCCACCAGGCCGATCAAACCCGCCGACGCCAGCAACGCGGTGCCGATCTTCTGCACCATCGGGAAGGTCAGCAGCACCAGCGAAGCACCGAGCACGATGATGCCGCCCATCAGCACGCGGCTGAGCACTCGCGTCTGGGTCTGGATGCGGCGCGCTTCGAGGTTGTCGGAGACATCGATCGGATGGCTGCGCAGGATCGCCCGCTCCCCCGCCGCCACCGCACGCACCAGCAACCAGATGAAGCAGGCGGTCAGGGCGATGTGCAGCACGCGCAGCAGTTGATCGAGCGTGTGTTCCGGCAATGGCGTGGCCTGCAGCGCCGGCACCAGCAACAGCACGGGCAGTGCAAGGGCCAGCGGCGGTCCGATCACCCGGCCGATGCGCGCACGGCGCCGGTCACGCCCGCGCAGGCGACGGTACAGTGCCAGTACGACCCAAGCGCCCAGGCCACCGACCACCAAAGCGGTTCCGATCGGCCACAGATACTGCTGCAGGTGTTGCCATATCACTGCGCATTCTCGCTGTCTGCATCAAGGAGCCAGCGTGGCGCATGCACCATGAGCGCGATGTCAGCCGTTCGTAAGCAGAATGTAGGCGGGGGTGTTCGGCAGGGCTGCGCCCTGCACCCGCGGTAGTGCCGGCCGCTGGCCGGCAACCTCARCAGCAACAGCAAGAGCAAAAGCCTGCATTCCTTGGGATGGCGGGGAGGGGACAGATGGCGGGGGACGCTGCAAGTACGTCCATGTAAGCTCGGTCGCGCCATCCATGGCGC
>NZ_JBFRFE010000143.1:0-7822 GCF_052114665.1 Stenotrophomonas sp. 2YAF22
CTGCAGGTCCCCGCCGGAGGGTCATGAAGTTGCCGSCCAGCGGCCGGCACTACCACTGGTTGCACGCCCTGCCTGGATTCATCGCAGCAGCAGTTTCAACAACCCCGCAATCTTCGAATACGGCGGCCGCAGCCGATCACTGGCCGCCCAGCGCGACTGCCACAGCACCGGCAACAGCTTGCTCATCGCATCAAACCCGGCCCGCCCGTGGTACGCGCCCATGCCGCTGGCGCCCACCCCACCAAACGGCAAGCCATCGGCGGCGAAGTGCAGCAGCGTGTCGTTGACCGTGACCCCGCCGGCCAGCACCTGGCCGAGAATGCGCTCCACCGTGGCCGTGTCGTGGCTGAAGGGATACAGCGCCAGTGGCCGGTCGCGGGCCACGATGTCGGCCAGCGCCGCATCCAGGTCCGGATAGGCGCGCACCGGCAGGATCGGGCCGAAGATCTCATCGCGCATCAGGTCCAGGTCATCCGGCGGGTCCAGCACCACGGTCGGCACCAGCAGCCGCTCGCGATCGGCGCGCGCGTCATCCACCGGCGCCAGCGCAATCACCGGCACGCCGCGTTCGCGCGCCTGCGCCAGATAGCCCTGCAGGCGCCGGTACTGGCCCTCGTTGATGATCCGCGTGTAGTCGTCGGCATCGCTGAAATCACCATAGCGCTCGCGCACCTGCTGCTGCAGCGCCTGCACGAACTCACGCTGGCGCACGCTGTCGATCAGCACGTAATCCGGCGCTATGCAGGTCTGGCCGGCGTTGAACCACTTGCCGGTGGCCAGCCGCGCGGCGGCTTTGTCCAACGGGAAATCGCGGCAGACGATCGCCGGCGACTTGCCGCCCAGTTCCAGCGTCAGCGGCACCAGATGCTCCGCCGCCGCCGCCATCACCTTGCGGCCGACCGCGGTGGAACCGGTGAACACGAGGTGGTCCAGCGGTAGCGAAGACACCGCCGCGGCCACGTCCGCGTCACCCTGCACCACCGACACACGATCGGGCGGGAACACGCTGGCCAGCAGATCGGCCAGGAACGCGCTGGTGCGCGGGGTGTGCTCCGAAGGCTTCAACAGCACATGGTTGCCAGCGGCAATCGCGGTGGCCAGCGGCACCAACGCCAGCGTGACCGGATAATTCCACGGCGAGATCACCCCGACCACGCCCAGCGGCATCGGCCGCAGCTGCGCGCGCGCCGGCCATAGTCGCCAGCCGGCGCCCACCCGCTGCGGCTTCGACCAGCGCCGCAGGTGGCGACGCAGGTGGTCGATGGCCGACAGCACGCTCATGCCATCGGCCACCTTTGATTCCACGTGGGCACGATGGCCGAAGTCCTCGGCGATGGCCGCAGCCATTTCGTCCATGCGGTCCTTCAACGCCGCGCGCAGGCGACGCAGGTCGGCTTCGCGCTGGTCAAGCGACGGGCGCAGCGACTGCCAGGCGCTGCGCAGGGTGTGCAGGATGACGGGGAGGTCGGCTGGGGCGGTGGTGGTCATGGGCCGACTATACGGCGTGCTGTGCAATGTAATGGTAGTGCCGGCCGCTGGCCGGCAGCCTCATGGATCTTCGGCAGGCATCGTGCAGTTGCCGGCCAGCGGCCGGCACTACCAGAAAAAGAAAGGCCGCGGTCTGCACCGCGGCCTTCCTTCATTGCATGGAAACCACCGTTACTTGGTGATGTCCACGTTCTTCGTCTCGCGCAGGAACAGGCCGCCAATCACCACCGACATCAGCGCGATGATGATCGGGTACCACAACCCGTAGTACAGGTTGCCGGTACCGGCCACCAGCGCGAACGAGATCGCCGGCAGGAAGCCACCGAACCAGCCGTTGCCGATGTGGTACGGCAGCGACATCGAGGTGTAGCGGATGCGGGTCGGGAACAGTTCGACCAGGTAGGCGGCGATCGGGCCGTAGACCATGGTCACGTACAGCACCAGCAGCCACAGCATCAGGATCGTGCCTGCGTAGTTGATGCGCGAACCATCAGCCTTGGCGGGATAGCCGGCACCGGTCAGTGCAGTCTTCAGCTCGGCACCGAATGCATCGGCCTTGGCCTTGCCTTCTTCCTTGGTCAGGCCGGCGGCCTCGTACGAGGTGACGCTGGCGCTGCCCACGTTGACCATCGCCAGCGAACCGGCAGCGGCCGGCTGCACGTCATACGGCACACCGGCCTTGGTCAACGCAGCGGTAGCCACGTCACAGGAGCTGGTGAACTTGCGCAGGCCAACCGGATCGAACTGGAACGAGCAGGTGGTCGGGTCGGCCACGACCAGCGCCGGCGAGCTGCTGCGGGCTTCTTCGATGGCCGGGTTGGCGAAGTGGGTCAGGCCCTTGAAGATCGGGATGTAGGTGATGGCGGCCAGCAGGCAGCCGGCCAGGATGATCTTCTTGCGGCCGATACGGTCGGACAGCCAGCCGAAGAAGATGAAGAACGGCACGCCCAGCGCCAGCGCGGCGGCGATCAGCAGGTAGGAGGTGGTGGCATCGACCTTCAGCATGCTGCTGAGGAAGAACAGCGCGTAGAACTGGCCGCCATACCAGACCACCGCCTGGCCCGCTGCGGCGCCGAGCAGCACCAGCAGCATCAGCTTCAGGTTGCCGCCCTTCAGGCTGTCACGGAACGGCGTCTTGGAACCCTTGCCCTCCGACTTCATCTGCTGGAACAGCGGCGACTCGCTCAGCTGCAGGCGGATCCACACCGACACGCCCAGCAGCACGATCGAGACCAGGAACGGAATGCGCCAGCCCCAGGCTTCGAACGCTTCGTTGCCGAGGAAGTAGCGGCAGGCGAGGATGATCAGCAGCGACATGAACAGGCCGAGGGTGGCCGTGCACTGGATGAAGCTGGTGTACAGGCCGCGCTTGTCGTCCGGCGCGTGTTCGGCCACGTAGGTCGCCGCACCACCGTACTCACCGCCCATGGCCAGGCCCTGGGCCAGGCGCAGGATGATCAGGATCACCGGCGCGGCGAAGCCGATCGAGGCGTAGTTGGGCAGCACACCGACCAGGAAGGTCGAGATGCCCATGATCAGGATGGTGACCAGGAAGGTGTACTTGCGGCCGATGCGGTCGCCGAGGCTGCCGAAGAAGGCCGCGCCGAACGGTCGCACGAAGAAGCCGGCAGCGAAGGCCAGCAGGGCGAAGATCATGCCCGTGGTTTCATTGACGCCACTGAAGAACTGCTTGGCGATGATCGCCGCAAGCGAGCCATACAGGAAGAAGTCGTACCACTCGAAAACGGTGCCCAGGCTGGACGCGAAGATGACCTTCTTGTGTCCCTGGGTAAGTTGGGCTTTCGCCGGTGCAGGTGTTGTGGACATGGGACCCTTCCCCTCTGTAGGTGCCGACCTTGGTCGGCACGCAGTCTTGGTAGATACCGACCATGGCCGGCACTCAATCTCGGTAGGTGCCGACCGTTGGTCGGCACTCATTTAAAAACTGTATTTCGTCGTGAACTGCAGACGGGTGATGTCGCCCTTGTTGCCGTTCTCGATCTCGCGCTTGCCGTACATCAGCTCGGCACCGACATCGACCTTGGGCATCGGCGAATAGAAGATGTTGCCGCGGATGCTCTGCACGCTCTTGGTCACCAGCGGGCCGAGAATGCTGTCGTTGTCGTAGTCGCTGCGCGCGTAGATCAGGTTGGTGCGCAGCTTCGGCGAGAACGCATGGCGCCAACCGACGTAACCGGCGATCACACCGGTCGGGTTGAGCTCGTCACGGGCCACGTCATAGGCCGAATCGGCGGTGATGCCCAGGCCGATGTAACGGGCGATGCCCTCGCCACCGGTGAACTGGTAGTGCAGCGAATCGCTGTCACCCATCACCCACTTGCCGCCCAGGGTCAGGCCACCGGCCACCTTGTCGGCCTTTGCGCCGGTGGCCTGGTTGTCGACCTTCAGCTGACGGACGATACCGCCAACACCGAACGTGCCCCAGTCACCCTTCCAGCCATAACGCAGGGTCAGGTCCGGCAGGCTGCCGCGATCGGAATTGGCGCTGGCATTGGTCCAGGCGCCGGTGACCGGATTGCGCGTACCGGTGAGGGTGGTCGTTTCCGGATTCTCCAGCGCGACGCTGAAGCCGCCCTGGGTGTAGCGCACCTGCGCCTGGCGCACGAAGATCACGCCATCGGTGGGACCGACGAAGTCGACCGCTTCCGGCAACGACGCCGCATCCATGAAGTTCGACCAGGTCTGGCCGGCCATCCAGTTGTTCCAGTACATGTACGCATGGCGCAGGGTCACGCCATAGGTGTTGGTGGCGGTCTGGTTGCCCAGCGAGTTGCCGAAGAAATCCATCTCGAAGAACGCGCCGGCCTTGTTGCCCGACTCGCTGACGTTGTCGATGCCCAGGTTGAAGCGCGAGAACTTGGCGTGGGCGTTGTAGTCCACATCCGAGCGCTTGCCGCTGCCGCCGGCGCCTTCCACCGGGGTCTGCCCGGGCAGGTACAGCGAGCGGCCGGTGGCATCGTCGGCCAGCTGGCCATCGCTGGTCTGGGTGGCCAGGAAATCGGCCTTGATGAAACCGCCGATCTTGACCGTGGTGCCCGGCGCCGCGCCGGGGGTGATGGTGGTGACCTGGATCGGCTGCTTGCCCGCAGGCACCGCCGGCTTCTGTTCGGCCTGCAGCGTGCGGACGTCGGTGACCGCCTGCTGGGTCTGCACGATCTGGGTCTGTTGCTGCTGCTGCGACGCCAGCAGCGCCTGCACCTGCCGCTCCAGCTCGGCGACGCGTGACTCCAGTGCCTTCTCTTTGGCGGTCTCAGCGAACGCCATGCCCGGTGCGACCAGGGCGACCAACAGGCAGGCCGCCAAAGGTGTGCGCACGGCTTTCAACGTACGGTGGCTCATGTTGCCCTCTCTCCCAAGTGGCAAGGTGATGCCGCGCGTGGGGCACGGTCGAGCCGAGACTGCGGGGCGTTTGCACGCACCGGCTATTGGCCATTGGTCGAACCCGGGCCTGCAGGGGCCCGACTTTCGACCAAGGTCTAACCGAAGTGGTGACGCGACCGGGGGTGGATGGGGCAAACTGAGGGGGAACGGCTGCTGCAATGCTGCGGCTGCACACACAAAGTCAACGTGCAAGTGAGGGTGCCATGGCTGATCTCTACCCTGTCGATCCGCAGTTCGCCGCCAAGGCGCGTATCGACAAGAACACCTATGAACAGCAGTACCAGGCCTCGGTGTCCGATCCGGATGCGTTCTGGGGCAAGGCCGCCGAGCGGCTGGACTGGTCGCGCAAGCCGACGAAGATCAAGAACGTCAGCTACGACCTGTCCGACTTCCACATCAAGTGGTTCGAAGATGGCGAGCTCAACGCCAGCGTGAACTGCCTGGACCGCCAGCTGGAAAAGCGCGGCGACAAGACGGCCCTGCTGTTCGAGCCGGACAGCCCGGACGCGCCGGCCCAGCACGTGACCTATCGCGAGCTGTACGAGCGCACCTGCCGTCTCGGCAACGCGCTGCGCAACCTGGGCGTCAAGAAGGGCGACCGGGTCACCATCTACCTGCCGATGATCGTCGACGCTGCCGTGGCCATGCTGGCCTGCGCGCGCATCGGTGCGATCCACTCGGTGGTGTTCGGTGGCTTCGCCCCGAATTCGATCGCCGACCGTGTCAGCGACTGCCAGAGCAAGCTGATCATCACCGCCGACGAAGGCCTGCGCGGTGGCCGGAAGATTCCGCTGAAGGCCAACGTCGATGCGGCGCTGAAGCTGCCCGGCACCAATACCGTGGAAACCGTGCTGGTGGTGCGCCACACCGGCGGTGCGGTGGACATGCAGGCCCCGCGCGACCGCTGGTTCCATGATGTGGTCGACAGCCAGCCGGCCAGCTGCGAGCCGGAACCGATGAACGCCGAGGATCCGCTGTTCATCCTCTACACCTCCGGTTCCACCGGCAAGCCGAAGGGCGTACTGCACACCACCGCCGGCTACCTGCTGTACGCGGCGTACACCCATGAAGCGGTGTTCGACCTGCGCGAGGACGACATCTACTGGTGCACCGCCGACGTCGGCTGGGTCACCGGCCACAGCTACATCGTGTACGGCCCGCTGGCCAACGGCGCGACCTCGCTGATGTTCGAGGGCGTGCCGAACTACCCGGACACCTCGCGCTTCTGGAACGTGATCGACAAGCACAAGGTGTCGATCTTCTACACCGCCCCCACCGCCATCCGTGCGCTGATGCGCGAAGGCGAGGAGCCGGTGAAGAAGACCTCGCGCGCTTCGCTGCGCCTGCTTGGCAGCGTCGGCGAACCGATCAATCCGGAAGCCTGGCGCTGGTACTACGAAGTGGTCGGCGACAGCCGTTGCCCGATCGTCGATACCTGGTGGCAGACCGAGACCGGCGGCATCCTGATCTCGCCGCTGGCCGGTGCGATGGATCTGAAACCGGGTTCGGCCACCCTGCCCTTCTTCGGCGTGCAGCCGGCCCTGGTCAATGCCGATGGCGAGATCAAGGACGGCCCGACCGAAGGCAACCTGATCATCCGTGACTCCTGGCCGGGCCAGATGCGCACGGTGTACGGCGACCACCAGCGCTTCATCGACACCTACTTCCGCACCTACCCGGGCAGCTACTTCACCGGTGACGGCTGCCGCCGCGACGAAGACGGCTACTACTGGATCACCGGCCGCGTGGACGATGTGATCAACGTGTCCGGCCACCGCATCGGCACCGCCGAAGTGGAAAGCGCGCTGGTCTCGCACCCGAAGGTGGCCGAGGCCGCCGTGGTCGGCTTCCCGCACGACGTGAAGGGCCAGGGCATCTATGCCTACGTCACGCTGGTGGCCGAGGAGGCACCCAGCGACGAGCTGCAGAAGGAGCTGGTCGCCTGGGTGCGCAAGGAGATCGGGCCGATCGCCACGCCCGACCACCTGCAGTGGGCGCCGGGCCTGCCGAAGACCCGTTCGGGCAAGATCATGCGCCGCATTCTGCGCAAGATCGCCGAGAACGCACCGGACCAGCTCGGCGACACCTCGACCCTGGCCGATCCATCGGTCGTGGCGTCGCTGGTGGACGAGCGCAAGGTCCGTTGATGTGCTACCCGGGGTCGGATCCCTTTCCACAAGGAAAGGGCTCTGACCCCATCTGCTTTCCCCCCACGGTTCCCCCCGACCATGACCACCCTCCTGATTGCCGATGACCATCCGTTGTTCCGCGAAGCCCTGCGGGGTGCCGTGCAGCGGGTCATTCCGGGCGTTCAACTGTTCGAGGCCGACAGCGTGGAAGCGTTGTATGCGCTGGCCGACCAGCACAACGACGCCGACCTGGTCCTGATGGATCTCAACATGCCCGGCGCACAGGGTTTCAACGCACTGGTGCACATGCGCTCGCTGCATCCGCACCTGCCGGTGGTGGTGGTCTCCGCACGCGAAGAAGCCACGGTGATGCGCCGTGCACTCGACCATGGTGCGCTGGGTTTCATTCCGAAATCCGCCGATTCGGACACCATCGGCCATGCGCTCGGCACCATCCTCGATGGCGAGACCTGGGCGCCGCCGGAAGCACACAACGTGCCGCCGACCGGCAGCGAAGAACGCGAAGTCGGCCAGCGTCTGCGCGAGCTGACCCCGCAGCAGTTCCGCGTGCTGCAGATGTTGGGTGCGGGCCGCTTGAACAAGCAGATCGCCTACGACCTCAATGTCTCCGAAGCGACGATCAAGGCGCACGTGACCGCGATCCTGCGCAAGCTGGGCGTGACCAACCGCACCCAAGCGGTGCTGATGGCCGGCAAGCTGGCGATCGACGACGACGCCATCGTGCTGCCACCGGAAGAAGACTGAGGGTTCGTGCCGGCCGCTGGCCGGCAACCGCGTGAAAC
>NZ_JBFRFE010000144.1:0-7797 GCF_052114665.1 Stenotrophomonas sp. 2YAF22
GCCGTGGGCTCATCCAGCAGCAGCAAGGGCGTGTCCTGTGCCAGCACGCGGGCGAAGGTGGTCCGCGCCGATTCACCGCCCGACAGCTGCTGCACTTCGCGCAGGCGAAGTGCCTGCAGTTCGGCGGCGTCGATCGCGCGTTCCACCTGCGCATCGTCCGCCTGCGGGTCCGGTGGATGCGGCAGGCGCCCCATTGCCACGACTTCTTCCACGCTGAAGGCGAAGCGCACGCCGTGCTCCTGCGGCATCACCGCACGCTCGCGTGCCAGCGGCCCGGCTTTGTAGTCGCGCAGCGGACGTCCGTGCAGATGCACGTCGCCACCGTCTGCGCGCAGATCGCCGGCCGCCACGCCCAGCAGGGTGGACTTGCCGGCACCATTGGGCCCCACCAGCGCCGTCACCGTGCGCGGCTGGAACGCAAGGGTGATGCCATGCAGGATCTCGCGCTGCTGGCGGCGCACCACCACGTCGCGCAATTGCAGAAAAGCGCTCATGCGGCTGCCTTGCGACGCTGCTGCARCACCAGCCACAGGAAGAACGGCGCGCCCAGCGCGGCGGAGAACAGGCCCAGTGGAATCTCGGCAGGCGGGTCCAATGTGCGCGCAGCGGTGTCGGCCACCACGATCAGCAGCGCCCCCAACAGCCCCGACAACGGCAGCAGCCAGCGATGGCCGGGACCAACCAGCAAACGTGCCACGTGCGGCACCACCAGGCCGACAAAGCTGATCGAACCGGCGAACGCGACCGCAGCACCGACCAGCAGCGCACTGAACGCCACCAGCAGGCGTCGCGTACGCGCCACATCCAGCCCCAGGTGCTGAGCCTGACGCTCACCCAGCGCCAGCATGTCCAGCGGCGTGGCCAGGCGCTGCAGCGCGAACGCACCGATGGCAAACAGCGGCAGCACCGCCACCACATCAGCCCAGTTCGCCCGCGCCAACGAACCCATCTGCCAGAACACCAGCGATTGCAGCTCGCTTTCGTTGGCGATGTAGGTCAGGAAACCGATCAGTGCAGAGCAAAATGCCGCCATCGCAATACCCACCAGCAACAGCGTGGCATTGCCGCTGCCCTTGCCCGGCCGTGCCAGCGCGTAGGTCAACCCGATCGCGGCAGCACCGCCTCCGAATGCCGCCACCGGCACCAGCCAGCCGGCTGCGCCTGCCGCACCGAGCACGATCGCCGCCACCGCGCCCAACGCAGCGCCCTGGCTGACGCCGACGATGCCCGGATCGGCCAGTGGATTGCCGAACAGTCCCTGCAGGCTGGCGCCGGCCATCGCCAGCGCCGCCCCCACCATGGCCCCCAGCAGCGCACGCGGAATGCGCAGCTGCCACACCACGGCCAGGTCACGGCTGCTGACCGATTGCGGATCCAGCAGGCCCAGCTTCACCGCCAGTGCCTGCATCACTTCCAGCGGTGGCAAGCGCAGCGGCCCCACGGCGAACGACGCCAGCACCGCGCCCAGCAGCGCGAGCAGCGCAATCAACAACATCGTCCGCCCACGACGGCGGCGTCGATCCGCAGGGCTCATGCCTTCGGCAGCGCCGCCAGCGCTTGCGCCAGGGCCAATGCGCCCGCACCGGAACCGATGCTGGCGTACTTCAACTGTGCATCCGGCATCACCCAGACCCGGTTGGCCTGTCCGGCCGGGGTCTGCTTCAGCGTCGGGTACGCCTTCCACAGGCCTTCGGCACCACCGAACAGCTGCAGGTCGTGCTCGGTCACCAGGATCACTTCCGGTGCCGCCGCGACCACGCCTTCGTTGCTCAGCTGCGAATAGTTGGCCACGCCGGCCTCGGTGCCGATGTTCAGGCCGCCGGCCAGTGCGATCAGCTTGGCCGATGCGCTGTCGGCACCGGCCACGGTCGGCGAGCCGCCCGCACCCGTCGCGGACACATGAATCACCCGCGGCGCATGCCCCAGGCCCTTGCCGATGGCAGCGGCCTCATCCAGCTGGCGCTGCACCTGCGTGGCCAGGGTCTGCCCTGCATCGCCCACGCCAAGCACGGCGGCGATCTTGCGCACCTTGTCCGGCGCCGGCTGCAGGTCGTCGATCACCACCGCGGGCTCGCCCACTTCGCGCAGCTTCTTAGCCAGTTCGGTGTGGCGACGCAGGCTGTTGCCGATGAACAGCGACCCTTGCAGGCTCAGCACGCCTTCCACGCCGGTTGTGCGGTTGAACAGGAACTGATGCGGCGCAGCCAGGCCGGCCTGGGTGGTGGTGTTGGTCGGCGCGGCGAATACCTGCTTGCCCAGCCCCAGCGCTTCGATCACCGCAATGATGTCGTCACCGCCGGCAATGATCCGGCTGGTGTCATCCACCTCAACACTGGCGCCATCGTCGGACTGCACCTTGGTCGGCAGCAGCACCTGCTGCCCCGGCAGGGTCGGCACGTCATTGCCCGCCACGCGCTGCCAGCCTGCGGGCAACGCCCCAGCCTCGGCGGTGGCAGCAGTTGGCGCAGCGGCCCCGGAACTGCTCGGCGACGGCGGCGCCTTGTCGCCACAGGCGGCCAGCACCAATGAAACGGCAATCGGGAGCGCGCACTGGCGCAGGCGGGAAGCGATGTTCATGCAGGTTCTCCTTGCTGGCAGGGCGGCGGGGTGCCGCCCTGCCCTGTGGCTTACGGCTGGCGCAGGCTGATGCGGGTGATGCGGTCACCCTTCGGATCTTCAGCGCCACGCGACTTGTTCACGGCGAAGACATTGCCCTTGCCATCGGCGCGGACGTGATTGGGGAAGGTGCCGCCATCGAGGTTGCCGACCACCTTGCCATCACGGTCGACGGCAGTGACGGTGCCGGCACCGCGATTGGTGACGTAGGCCAGGCCACTCTTCGCATCGAAGGCCACGTTCAGTGCACCGGCGCCGACCGGCACGTCGTGCACGACCTTGCCGCTTGCCACGTCGACGATCAGCAGGTTGTCGGTGCCCTGCGAGGCCACGTAGAGGCGGTTGCGCTCGGCATCGAAGGCAACGCCCGAAGCGCTGATCGAATTGCCCAGATCGATGACCTTGTCGACCTTGCCGCTGGCCACATCGATCACCGCCGCTTCCGGCGTACCGATGCTGACCGTGAACAGCTTGCCGCTGGGCTCATCCAGCACCAGGCTCATCGGCACGAACTTCTCATCGTCCACGCCCGAGGCCAGGGTGATCGGCTCCAGTGCCTTCAGCGTCTTCGCATCGAACACCGACAAATGGTCCTCACCGGCGGCCGAGGCGAACACTTTGCCGTGCGTGCTGTCGACCACCACGTCGCGGGCGTGCGGCACGGCGCCGACCGGGAACTGGTGGACCAGCGACAGATCCGCCTGGCGATAGACGGCCACGGTGTCCTGGCGGGTGTTGCTGACCCAGACGTTGCCATTGGCATCATCCACGCCCACGCCGTACACCGCGAACACGGCACCGTTGGTGCTGCCCGGCACCTGCGCCGGGGTGATGGCCTTGGTCACCTTCAGCGACTTCGGGTCCAGCTTCAGCAGCTGCGACTGGGTGACCGGCGGGCGACCGACGGCCGAGGTGACGAACACTGCGTTGCTGGCGGCGCTGTAGGCCGACTGGTACAGGCCCGGCACCAGCTTGTTGGACTGGGTGGCGAACTGCGCCTGGCCCGACAGCGGCAACTGCGGCGACACGCGCAGCTTCAGCACGGTTGCGGCGGCCGGCTGGCTGGCGCGCACCACCACCGGGTGGGTGCCCGGCACCGCGTCGGCCGGAATGGCCAGCTGGGTCTTGAAGTTGCCATCGGCATCGACCACCACCGGCTGGATGTTGAGCACGGTATCGCCGCGCAGCAGGCTGACCTGCTGGCCCGGCACGAAGCCGCGGCCAGTGACATCGGCGGTGCTGCCGGGAACCACGTTCTCACCGCGTGAGACAACCTGGCCCTTGAAGGTGGCGCTGGCCGGCTGGTCGAACACCGGCTGCGCGGTGGCGGTCACTGCCAGCAGCAGGCCGGCAGCCAGGGAAGTGAGACGGAAAGACGGACGGAACGACATGGAAGGCTCCTTGCACACGTAGGCCGCGCCTCGTGGCGCGGGATTCATCGGTTGCCTTGGCCGCTGCACATCGACAGTCCGCCTGGGTAGTGGGGTCGCACGGCATGGCCATGCGAGGGATTCATTCGGCGGCGTTGTCACCACCGGTTGGCTGGCCGTCACCGGCGCTGCGATCGGTCACGCCGTACAGCTCATGCAGGGCTGCGTGGAAGGACGCCGGCAGCATTGGGCCGTGACCAAGGCCGGGGAACTCGCGGTACTGCACGCTCAGCCCCGGCACCTGGCCCAGGCGTTCGGACAGCTGCATTGCCGCATCCGGGGTGGCACCACCAATGCGTCGCAGATGCGCGACCACGCGCGGATTGCTCATATCACGCTTGCCGCGGTCGCCGACGCGCTCGGCGCCGCCGAGCATCAGCCACACCTTCGCGTGCTGACCGTGTGCGTTCTGCACGAACTGCTGCTCGACGTCGCCCAGCGGCGCGCCCTGGCTCCACCACAACGACGGACTGGCGCTGAGGTAGTACTGGAAGGCCGCCGGACGGGTGTACAGGCTGCTGAGCACGAACAGACCGCCCAACGAGTGGCCCCACAGCGCCTGCTGCTGGTGATCGATAGTGGCGCGGCGCTCGACTTCAGGCTTGATGCGGCGCTCGATCATGTCCAGGAACGCCGCTGCCCCGCCGCCAACGGCCTGGGTCTTGCCGCTTTCATCATCGGCGCGATCGATCCACGCGGTGTAGTCGCGGGTGCGCGCGGCCGAATCGATGCGTAGATCGTTGTCATAGCCGATCAGCACCAACACCGGCGGCGCCTTGCGTGCAGCCAGCTCGGCCAGCAGCGGCTGGTCCAGCACCATTGCCACGGCGTTGCCGTCCAGCGCGTACAGCACCGGCGCCGGGGTCTTCGAGGCCTTGGCCGGGATCGCGACATTCACCCGCCAGCGGCGTTGCTGGTCGGGGCTGTCGATCACGAAACGCTCGAAGCGGTAGCTGACCGCCGGCTCATCGAGCACGGTCTGGCCCATCTTCTGCAGCGGATTGCGTTGCTGCGCGTATGCGTACGGGGTAGCCAGGAGCAGGCCCATCATCAAGGCGGCCAGGCCGGATACCAGCGGGCCACGGCGCGGTGGCAGGACGGAAGACTTCATCAGTGACGGCGAAAGCGGCACACGGCCACCGGTTCACAAGGGACCGCAGTCTACCTTAAACGCGAATGATTATCACATCGATCAAACGTCACACTGTGTATCACGCGCGCGCCAGCGCTTGCGCCGGAAGTCCGTGTTCATCTACTTTTCCCGCCATCGGGGCGCAGGAATCGCCCCGCCTCCGCGGGTGCCTGCCCGGCCCCTGCCCATCAGCTCCACAACCCCCGTGGGATCGGATCCCATGATTGTGAGAACACCTTGAAGCACAAAGTACTGATCGCACTTGCCGTTGGCCTCCTCGCTCCGCTGGCCGGCCACGCCGCGCCAAGCCTTGCCGGGCTGTATTCGGCCTATGAAGAGGCTGGCTATTCCTCTCTCGGGCTGGAAGAGCTCAACCAGACCGTGCAGTTCACGGCGGTAAGCCTGGGCGCCTCCAGCAACCTGCAGGGCGAGCCGATCCTGGAAGCCGGCGACGAAGATGGCCAGGTATTGGCCCGCCTGACCGCTTCCGATGACGAGCAGAACGCCAAGCTCGCAGCGATGGAGGAAGGCGTCTCCTTCACCGCCAGCTGCACGCTGCAGTTCAGCTCGGGATCGGATTACCTGGCGTTGGGTGACTGCGTTCTGCAGTAAGCAGCTCGGCACCACTGACAGCAGCGCAGAAACGACGAAGCCGGCTCAGAGCCGGCTTCGTTGCATGAGGCGACGTTGGCGACCTCAGGGGCCAGTAGGCACAGGGCCGTACGGGTTGTCCTGCGGCGTGCCTGGCAGCAGCGCAAAGATCAGGATCACCAGGCCACCACCCGGCACCAGGGCCAGCAGATACAGCCAGCCGGACTGGCCGCAGTCATGCAGGCGGCGCACAGTCACTGCGATAAGCGGCACGATCGTGGCCAGCCAGAGCAGACCCACCAGCGCCAGTGCCCCGATCGTGATTCCGGCCATCCAGCTGGAATCGGCGTCCAGGACGAGGCCAGCCACAAGCGCCACCGTCAGCGCGATCAAGCCCACCGCAGTTCCCGCCAGCAACAGGAACAGCTGGAACATCCAGTACTCGCGGCGGTTGGCGCGGCCCTCGAACTGGGCGTAGCGCTTCAACGGCAGAATCATTTCCTGCACGGCATCGTTCCTTGAAAAACGGGGCCGCGCAGTCTGCCAAATGCGCACAGGCAGGGCAATGAGAAGCCCTGCATGAAGCGAACCGGACTATCCGCCCTTCGCTGCCCTCGCCGCCTCGCGCTCAGCGCGCAGCCGGTCCAGCTTTTCCTTCAGCTTGATCTCCAGCCCGCGCGGCACCGGGTTGTAGTACACCCGTTCGCCCATTGCATCGGGGAAGCCGGTCTGGTCCAGCGCGATGCCGCCCTCGGCGTCGTGGTCGTACTGATACTCGGCGCCGTAGCCCAGCTCCTTCATCAGTTTGGTCGGCGCATTGCGCAGGTGCAGCGGCACTTCTTCGGTTCCGCTGTCGCGCACATCGGCCTTGGCCTGGTTGAAGGCGGCATAGCCGGCATTCGACTTGGCGGTGCTGGCCAGGTACAGCACCAGCTGGGCGAAGGCGAGCTCGCCTTCCGGGCTGCCCAGCCGTTCGTAGATGTCCCATGCCTCCAGCGCCATGCTCTGCGCGCGCGGGTCGGCCAGGCCGATGTCTTCGATGGCCATGCGGGTCAGTCGACGTGCCAGATACGACGGATCACAGCCGCCATCAAGCATGCGCGTGAGCCAGTACAGCGCAGCGTCTGGATTGGAGCTGCGCACGGATTTGTGCAGCGCAGAGATCTGGTCGTAGAACTGCTCGCCGCCCTTGTCGAAGCGACGGGTACGGTCAGCCAGCACCTGGGTGAGGGTCTGCGGGGTGATGCGACCACCCTCCCCGCCCGCCAGTTCGGCAGCGATTTCCAGCAGGGTCAGCGCACGACGCACGTCACCATCGGCCGCAGTGGCGATCTCCAGCAGCAGCTCCGGCGCAACCTCGATATGTTCCTCGCCGAGGCCACGCTCACGATCGCCCAACGCACGTTCCAGTGCTTCAACGATGTCGGTCGGCGATACGCCTTCCAGCACGTGCACGCGGCAACGCGACAGCAGCGCGGAGTTCAGCTCGAACGACGGGTTCTCGGTGGTGGCGCCGACGAACAGGATGGTGCCGCGCTCGATATGCGGCAGGAACGCATCCTGCTGTGCCTTGTTGAAACGGTGCACTTCGTCGACGAACAGCACGGTACGACGGCCTTCGGCGAAGCGCTGCGCCGCCTCGGCCAGCACCTGGCGCACCTCCGGCAGGCCGGACAGCACTGCGGAAATGGCACGGAATTCGGCGTYGGAGTATTCAGCCAGCAGCAACGCCAGCGTGGTCTTGCCGCAGCCCGGCGGCCCCCACAGGATCATCGAATGCACGCGCCCGGATTCAACCGCGCGGCGCAGCGCGCTCTCCGGCGCGAGCAGACGCTTCTGCCCGACCATTTCGTCCAGGGTGCGGGGGCGCATGCGCTCGGCCAGCGGGCGCATGTGTTCCCGATCGACACTCAGCAGATCGGGTCCGGGGAATGAAGTGGAGCGATGTCTTGGCACGTGCTCATTGTACCGCGAGAGCGTGCCAACCAAGGGTCAGGTACCGGTAGTGCCGGCCGCTGGCCGGCAACC
>NZ_JBFRFE010000145.1:0-7795 GCF_052114665.1 Stenotrophomonas sp. 2YAF22
ACCACCAGCCCGTTGTCGCGCACGCGCGTGCGCTCGACGTGGAAACGACGGGTGCCGCGCAATCGCAGCTGCAGCACGCCATCGGCGCCGACATCGAAATCCTCGATCTTCACCTGCACGCCGAAGGCGGCCGGCGTTGCCGGCGCTCCCACTTCGTTTCCTTCCAGGATCAGGCAGACACCGAAACCTTCACCGCTGCGGCCGGTTTCGCGCACCAGATCCAGGTAGCGTGGCTCGAAGACACGCAAGCCGATGGCCGCGCCCGGCAGCAGCGTCGTATGCAGCGGGAACAGCGGCAGCGAACCCTCACTGCTCATCGTGCCTGCAGCCCTGCAAGGAAGCGGCGCGGCGCGCCGTCGAAGCCGCCGTTGGACATGAACACCACATGGTCGCCGCTGCGCACGTCGGCCTGCAGCTGCGCCAACAGCGCATCGGTGTCGGCCACGGCATGCGCCTGTCCGCGCACCGCCGCGATCACCGCTGCCGCATTCCAGGCCAGCTCCGGGCGGTGCAGGAACACCACCTCATCGGCGAGTGCCAAGGACGGTGCCAGTGCTTGTGCGTGAGCGCCCAACCGCATCGAATTGCTGCGCGGCTCCATCGCCACCACGATGCGGGCATCACCGACCCTGGCACGCAGGCCTTCGAGCGTGGTCGCAATCGCGGTCGGGTGATGGGCGAAGTCGTCGTAGACGGTAATGCCATCGTGGTTGCCGATCACTTCCATGCGCCGCTTGACGCTGCGGAAGCGCGCCAACGCCGGGATCACCTCGGCCGGCGCAACACCCACTGCGTGCGCAGCGGCCAGTGCAGCCAGGCCATTGAGCACATTGTGCCGGCCCAGCAGCGACCAGTGCACATCGCCCAGCGCCTGCCCGCGATGATGGACGCGGAACGCGCTGCCATCGGCGGCCAGCAGCTCGGCATGCCATTCCAGCGCGGGGTCGAAGCCGAAGCGTTCGACCGGGGTCCAGCAGCCCATCGCCAGCACTTCGGCAAGGTGCGCGTCTTCGCCATTGACGATCAGGCGGCCGCGCGCCGGCACGGTGCGCACCAGGTGGTGGAACTGGCGCTGGATCGCCGCCACGTCGGGGAAGATGTCGGCGTGGTCGTATTCAAGGTTGTTGAGGATCGCCACCAGCGGCCGGTAGTGCACGAACTTGCTGCGCTTGTCGAAGAACGCGGTGTCGTACTCGTCGGCTTCGACAACGAACTCGCGGCCCTGGCCCAAGCGGGCGGACACGCCGAAGTCCTCGGCCACGCCGCCGATCAGGAAGCCGGGGGAGCGACCGGCATTCTCCAGCAGCCAGGTCAGGATGGTGGTGGTGGTGGTCTTGCCATGGGTACCGGCCACAGCCAGGGTGTCACGGCCCGGCAGGACCTGCTCGGACAGCCACTGGGCGCCGGAAATGTAGCGCTGGCCGGCATCCAGGACGGCTTCGACGGCAGGATTGCCGCGCGACAGCGCGTTGCCGATCACCACCTGCCCGGTGCCCTCCGGCACGCTGTCGGCGCGGTAGCCCTGGTCCAGGGTGATGCCCAGCTGCTCGAGCTGGGTCGACATCGGCGGATAGATGGCCTGGTCGCTGCCACTGACCGTATGGCCCAGTTCCCGCGCCAAGGCGGCCACGCCACCCATGAAGGTGCCGGCGATTGCAAGGATATGTACGCTGCTCATGACCGTGGATTGTGACCGATCACGGCTGTATAGGGCCATTGCCGGCAACAGGGTAAGAGAACCCCTACAGCCACTGTGAGAAAACTCCAACCGCATGTCAGGGAATTCCCGATAGCGATGTTCTGTGAACCCGGACACAATTCAGGATGCCAGCCGCAGTACCCGAACCGGTCCTACTCCCCAAGAGGCCATCCCCAAGGGAGCTCATGCTGTGGGGGCCCTGAGCAAGCCCTTTGCTGGCACCTATGAAACAAAACAGGCCTGATCCTCGCGGATCAGGCCTGTTTTTTTGCGCCTTCAGTCGCCGGCATCAACCGGCCACGAGGGTCAGCGCTTGATCGCCGCCAGGATGCGGGCTTCGATCTCGTCCAGCTCACCGACGCCGTCGACGCGGGCCAGGGTGCCACGGGCAGCGTAGAAGTCGACCACCGGGGCGGTCTGGTCGTTGTAGACCTGCAGGCGCTGACGCACCGCTTCCGGACTGTCATCGGCGCGGCCCTGCTCCTTGGCACGACCGGCGATGCGGTCGACCAGCAGCTCGGTGGCCACGTCCAGCTGCACCACCGCGTCCAGCGGCTGGCCGATCTTGGCCAGCAGGCCGTCCATCGCATTGGCCTGGGCCACATTGCGCGGGTAGCCATCCAGGATGAAGCCCTTGGCGACATCGGCCTGGGTCAGGCGCGACTCCAGCATGCCCAGCAGGATGTCGTCCGAGACCAGGTTGCCGGCGTCCATCACCGCCTTGGCCTGCTTGCCCAGCTCGGAGCCGGCAGCGATTTCCGCGCGCAGCATGTCACCGGTCGAAATGTGGGCGATACCCAGCTTTTCCTTCAGGCGCGTCGCCTGTGTCCCCTTGCCCGAACCGGGCGGTCCCAACAGAACCAATCGCATTGACCTGACTCCAACGTGTTGAAAATTAAGAAGGTTCGCGTCCCGGACGGTCCGGTATCGCTGCACCGCAATAGCGCCACTTTACCGCATACGGGTAATGTCCCTGCAATGTCCCCTCCCCCGAGCAGGTAGAAGCATGCGCAACGGTACTCTCCTTTATGCCCAGTCCGGCGGTGTCACCGCGGTCATCAATGCCACAGCCGCAGCGGTGATCGAGCAGGCCCGGGCCAAGGGCATCAAGGTCCTGGCTGCCCGCAACGGCATCCTCGGTGCCCTGCGCGAGGAGCTGATCGACACCAGCAAGGAGAGCGCCGCGGCCATCCGCGCGCTGGCCCATACCCCGGGCGGCGCCTTCGGCTCATGCCGGGTCAAGCTGAAATCGCTGGACGCCGACCGCGCCCGCTACGACCGCCTGCTGGAGGTGCTGCGCGCACACGACGTGCGCTGGTTCCTCTACAACGGTGGCAACGACTCGGCCGATACCGCGCTGAAGGTCTCGCAGCTGGCCAAGGCCTCTGGCTACGACCTGACCTGCATCGGTGTGCCCAAGACCATCGACAACGACCTGGCGGTGACTGACACCTGCCCCGGCTTCGGCTCGGCGGCCAAGTACACCGCCGTGTCGGTGCGCGAAGCGGCGCTGGACGTGGCGGCGATGGCCGAGACCTCCACCCGGGTCTTCATCTACGAGGCAATGGGCCGCCACGCTGGCTGGCTGGCTGCGGCCGCTGGCCTGGCCGGCAACGGCGATGACGAAGCACCGCACATCATCCTGCTGCCCGAACGCGCCTATGACGAGGCGGTGTTCCTGGCCAAGGTCAAGGCCGTGGTCGACCGCGTCGGCTACTGCGTGGTGGTGGCCTCGGAAGGCATAGCTACCGCCGATGGCCGCTTCGTCGCCGACGCCGGTGGCGGCAAGGATTCGTTCGGCCATTCGCAGCTGGGCGGCGTGGCCGCGCATCTGGCCGGGCGGGTCAAGGACCAGCTGGGGCTGAAGGTGCACTGGGCCCTGCCCGACTACCTGCAGCGCTCAGCCCGCCACCTGGCCAGCAAAACCGACTGGGAACAGGCCCAGGCGGTCGGCAAGGCTGCGGTGCAGCTGGCGCTGAAGGGTCAGAACGGGGTGATGCCGGTGATCGTGCGCAGCAGCGATGCACCGTATCGCTGGAAGATCGAAGCCGCACCGCTGTCGAAGATTGCCAACCACGAGAAGAAGATGCCGGCCAGCTTCATCCGTCGCGATGGATTCGGCATCACGGCCAAGGCACGCGCCTACCTGTCGCCGCTGATCAAGGGCGAAGCGCCGCTTCCGTATGGTGCCGACGGCCTGCCGAAGTACGTGACGCTGAAGAACGTGGCGGTGAAGCAGAAGCTGCCAGCGTTCGAAGGCTGAAGCCGTAAAGGGGACGGAGGGGATTAAGTCGTATACGCCCTTCCGTCACCTCCACCAGTGTCAGCAGCGGGTCGGATACGACTTAATCCCCTCCGCCCCCTTTTTGCGAGGAATGCCATGGCGTTGCGTGTTGTTCGACTTGGCTCTCCGCGTGCGCCCGGTGAAGGCCTGCGCATCGGCACTGTGCGGCGCCCGCCGCGCGGTGTGCCGCGCAGCAAGTTCGCGGATCAGGACTGGTACGACGTGTGGTTCCCGACACTGTCACCCAGCGCCGAGCTGGTGAAGCAGGCGCATGAGGCGAAGACCGCTGCCGATTGGAATGCGTTCTTCCGCCACTACAAAGCCGAGATGAAGGCGCCTGATGCGGCGCATGCGCTGGATCTGCTGGCCGCACTATCGCAGCACAGCGATATCGCGGTGGGCTGCTATTGCGAGGACGAGGCGCAGTGCCACAGATCGGCACTGCGCGAGCTGCTGGTGGCGCGTGGAGCGAGGCTTGCGGATTGATCGCGGGGTTGCCGGCCAGCGGCCGGCACTACCCGGGTCTCCCTCCCAGTAGATCCACGCCATGCGTGGATGCCTGGCCTCAATTGCAGGCCTTGCCCAGGTCTCCCTCCCAGTAGATCCACGCCATGCGTGGATGCTCAGCCTCAATTGCAGGCCTTGCCTTCCATCTGCAGCTGCGCGGCGAACATCGTCACCTGCGGGATCTTGCCGGCGGCGGCCTGCTTCTTGGCTTCTTCCAGATAGATGCGCGACTGTCCCTGCCCATCCAGCGCCTGCGCGTTGTTCACCGGAAGGCGCCATACGCGCACCACCGCCTGCTGTGCCGGACAGGCGGCATTCGGAACACGGATCACATCATTGAGTTTCCAGCCCTTGTCCGCGCTTGGTTGCGCCTTGCTGTAGTCGACAAACCGGGCACGCGGCTGGCACTGCTCGCTGGTACGCACCGCCGAGAAACGATAGGGCTCGGCGGCCTGGCCGGTGAACGCGCCTTCCAGGCGGGCACAGGCTTCGGGAATCTGCCGCAGCGTATGCACGGCGCCGACCGCTTGTGGTGCACCCACCGCTCGCTGCAGTTCCGGTGCTTCCGCCGCGAAGGCAGGCATGGCCGGGGCCAGAACGGCAAGCATCAACAGGGACAGGCGCATGGGGAATCTCCGACGGGACTGCGCGCAGGCTTGCAGAGGCTGGCTTAACGGGGTGCAAAGAAGACCCTGCCGAGCGCCGCTCGACTCCACAGGTGGTGGCACGCATACTGCGGACACCAGGGAATGCTGAACACCGCCATACGTCGGACGACCACCAAGGTCGGTACGGGTTGGTTCCAGGCTGCAGCCCGTCGTCCCCCTCGTGGTGCCGTTCATCGCCACTGGATGCTTGTCCATCCATTCTGCGGAGGGGTCTAATGCTGGAACGTCACGGGCTGTCATTGGCGCTGGGCTGCGCCATTCTCGCGATCCTGTACGGAATCGTCTCGGCGCGCTGGATCCTGCGCCAACCCACCGGCAATGAACGCATGGTCGCCATCGCCACGGCCATCCAGGAAGGTGCGCGCGCCTACCTCAACCGCCAGTACCTGACCATCGGCATCGCCGGCGTCGTGCTGTTCGTGCTGGTCGGCGTCTTCCTGAGCTGGTACACCGCGATCGGCTTCGCGGTCGGTGCGGTGCTGTCCGGTGCTGCGGGCTACATCGGCATGAACGTGTCGGTGCGCGCCAACGTACGCACCGCAGAGGCCGCGCGCCACGGCATCAGCGCGGCAATGGACGTGGCCTTCCGCGGCGGCGCGATCACCGGCATGCTGGTGGTCGGCCTGGGCCTGCTCGGCGTGGCCGGCTACTACGCGCTGCTGCTGCGGCTGGGCCTACCGATGGAACAGGCACTGCATGCGCTGGTCGGCCTGGCCTTTGGTTCATCGCTGATCTCGATCTTCGCGCGCTTGGGCGGCGGCATCTTCACCAAGGGTGCCGATGTCGGCGCCGATCTGGTCGGCAAGGTCGAAGCAGGCATTCCCGAGGACGACCCGCGCAACCCGGCGGTGATCGCCGACAACGTCGGCGACAACGTGGGCGACTGCGCGGGCATGGCCGCCGATCTGTTTGAAACCTATGCCGTCACCGTGATCGCCACCATGTTGCTGGGCAGCCTGATGCTGGCCGAAGCTGGTGCCAATGCGGTGCTGTATCCGCTGGTGCTGGGTGGTGTTTCGATCATCGCTTCGATCATCGGCGCGCTGTTTGTGAAGGTGAAGCCCGGTGGTTCGATCATGGGAGCGCTGTACAAGGGGGTGATCGTCTCCGGTGTGTTGGCAGCGATCGCGTTCTACCCCATCACCACCGGACTGATGAGTGACAACGTGCACGGGCCGATGGCGCTGTATGGCTGTGCGCTGATCGGCCTGGTATTGACCGGCCTGATCGTGTGGATCACCGAGTACTACACCGGCACCCAGTACAAGCCGGTGCAGCATGTTGCGCAGGCCTCGACCACCGGCCACGGCACCAACATCATTGCCGGCCTCGGCATCTCGATGAAGTCCACCGCGCTACCTGTGATCGCCGTCTGCGCGGCGATCTGGGGCGCGCACGCACTGGCCGGGTTGTACGGCATCGCCATCGCCGCCACTGCAATGCTGTCGATGGCGGGCATGATTGTCGCACTCGATGCCTACGGGCCGATCACCGACAACGCCGGTGGCATCGCCGAGATGGCCGAGCTGCCCTCGGAGATCCGCGACATCACCGATCCGCTCGATGCAGTGGGCAACACCACCAAGGCGGTCACCAAGGGCTATGCCATCGGCTCGGCGGCACTGGCCGCACTGGTGTTGTTCGCCGACTACACGCACAACCTGCAGGCGGCCAATCCCGGCCAGGAGTTCCGCTTCGACCTCAGCGACCACACGGTGATCATCGGCCTGCTGATCGGTGGCCTGATTCCCTACCTGTTCGGTGCGATGGCGATGGAAGCCGTCGGTCGCGCGGCCGGCGCGGTCGTGGAGGAAGTGCGGCGGCAGTTCCGCGAGATTCCCGGCATCATGCAGGGCACCGCCAAGCCGCAGTACGACAAGGCGGTGGACATGCTGACCCGCTCGGCGATCCGCGAAATGATCGTACCGTCGCTGCTGCCGGTGGCGGTGCCGGTGGTGGTCGGCCTGCTGCTGGGGCCACGTGCGCTGGGCGGGCTGCTGATCGGTACGATCGTCACCGGGCTGTTCGTGGCCATTTCGATGACCACCGGCGGCGGCGCCTGGGACAACGCCAAAAAGTACATCGAGGATGGTCACTTCGGTGGCAAGGGCAGCGAGGCGCACAAGGCAGCGGTGACCGGTGACACCGTGGGTGATCCGTACAAGGACACCGCCGGCCCGGCGATCAACCCGCTGATCAAGATCATCAACATCGTGGCGCTGCTGCTGGTGCCGTTGCTGTAGATCCACGCCATGCGTGGATGTCGGCTCCGATGGGGTCAGAGCCCTTTCCTGCGGAAAGGGATCCGACCCCGCTGCAGACCCTGCCGACGGTCAGYGCCCACGCAGGAAGAACGACACCGGCACCATCACGTCCACCGGGTCGCCGGCCACTTCGGCCGGCGGCGCCGGTACCGGGCTGGCGCGCTGCACGGTGTCCAGCGCCTCCTGGTCGAGCAGTGCGAAGCCGCTGCTGCGGCCCAGCCTCACGCCGGAGATTGCTCCATCACGGGCCACCGCGAAGCGCACGTAGACCACTCCCTGCTGGCGCAGTCGTTCGGCCTGGCGTGGATAGCGCCGATGCTTCTGCAGGTGCCCGAGCAGGCGTCCTTCCCAGGTCGCCTCGGCACGGCTGCGC
>NZ_JBFRFE010000146.1:0-7768 GCF_052114665.1 Stenotrophomonas sp. 2YAF22
GCACGTGCCCCTCGGCGGCGTACGCATGCCCGCTGCTGACCAGCTGCTCGATCATGGTGATGATCTGCGCCATGTGTGCGGTCACTTCCGGCTCGATGTCCGGCGGCACCACGCCCAGCGCGGCCATGTCTTCACGGTAGGCCGCTGCGAAGCGGTCGGTGATGGTGCTGATCGGCACCCCCTGCTCGCGCGCGGCGGTGTTGATCTTGTCGTCCACGTCGGTGATGTTGCGGGCGTAGCGCAGGGCACCGAAGCGCCGCCGCAGCAGGTCGGCCAGCACCCCGAACACCACAGGCCCACGGGCGTTGCCGATGTGCACGTAGTTGTAGACCGTCGGGCCGCACACATACAGGGTCGGACAGGCCGGATCGAGCGGGGTGAACGGTTCGAGCTGGCGAGTCAGGTTGTTGTGCAGGCGCAGGGTCATGGGTCTGTGACTGGGGGACAAGCCTGTGATTTTAGAACGTGTCGGGGCCCTTTGGGGGGACCGTTGCCACCGGTGGACGTCACCGGCGGCCGGGATGGGGTGGGCAGGAACGGCGCGGACGGGTAATGTTCAGCCCCTTGCGGTCACCACTGCCTACACTATTGCCGTGTCCCTGCTCCCTTCGCCAATGAAAACCACCGCGTTGCTGACCCTGGCCTGCCTGTCGGCGCTGCCCGCCGTGGTCCAGGCCCAGGAGGCCGAGCCCCGCAACCGGGTGGTGATCGTGGAGAACGTGAAGTTCGACTACGCCCAGGTGCTCAACGTGGAGCCGGTGTTCCAGACCCTGCGTGCAACCCGCACCGAGGAGCACTGCGAGCCGGTCTCGACCCGTACCCTGGCGCCGGTCAACGTCACCGGCGAGGAGCCGGTGGAGGACAAGGGCCGCATCGGCCGCCTCTGGGATTCGGTTCGCTCGATGTTCAAGCGCAGCGACGAGGAGGTGCTGGAGGAACTGCCGGCGGAAGCCCCCGCCCCAGCGCCGGCCAACACGGGCCCGATGCTGACCCGGGACTGTCGTATCGTGCCTGTCGGACGCGAGTTCCGCCGCCCCATCGCCTATGACGTGGACTATGTCTACAAGGGCACCAAGTACCGTTCACGGCTGCCGGAAGACCCAGGCAACCGGCTGAAGATCCGGGTTTCGATCACCCCCTGGGTGGGCCCGGAGCAGGCTGCCGCCGGCACCCCCTGATTCTGCGACGCCGGCCTCTTGCGCCGGCCCCGGCCGCATGTAAAGATTGCCGACCAATGAAGCTCACCGACTTCCAGCACGACAGCAGCGCCGCCCGCCAGGCCACTGGCATGACGTCGCGTGCCCGTCGACCGGAACCCCACATTCTCGCTGGGTAATCCGGAGCTTTCTGCTGTTCGTCCGAAAAAAACCCAGCCCGCCGGCTGGGTTTTTTCGTTTCCGCGTTCTGAAAGCTTCATCTGCAACCTTTTCGTACCACCCTGGTTCCCGGTTTTCCCTTCCACCTTCCACCGCGTCGACCCTCGGCGCCGCTCATGCAAGGAATGATGATGTCCCCCAAGCACTTCCTGAACACCCAGGACTGGAGCCGCAGCGAACTTGACGCGCTGCTGACCCAGGCTGCGCTGTTCAAGCGCAACAAGCTCGGCGACCAGCTCAAGGGCAAGTCGATCGCGCTGGTGTTCTTCAATCCGTCCATGCGCACCCGCACCAGTTTCGAGCTGGGCGCGTTCCAGCTCGGTGCCCACGCAGTGGTGCTGCAGCCGGGCAAGGATGCATGGCCGATCGAGTTCAACCTCGGCACGGTGATGGACGGCGATACCGAAGAGCACATCGCTGAAGTAGCCAAGGTGCTCGGCCGCTACTGCGACATCATCGCCGTGCGCGCGTTCCCGAAGTTCGTCGACTGGGCCTACGACCGCCAGGACGTCGTGCTCGAGAGTTTCGCCAGATACTCGCCGGTGCCGGTGATCAACATGGAGACCATCACCCATCCGTGCCAGGAACTGGCGCACGTGATGGCCCTGCAGGAGCATTTCGGTACCCAGGACCTGCGCGGCAAGAAGTACGTGCTGACCTGGACCTATCACCCGAAGCCGCTGAACACCGCGGTGGCCAACTCGGCGCTGACCATCGCCACCCGCATGGGCATGGACGTGACGCTGCTGTGCCCGACCGCTGACTACATCCTCGACGAGCGCTACATGGGCTGGGCCGAGCAGAACGTGGCCGAGAGCGGCGGTTCGCTGAAGATCAGCCATGACATCGACAGTGCCTATGCCGGTGCCGACGTGGTCTACGCCAAGAGCTGGGGCGCGCTGCCGTTCTTCGGCAACTGGGAGCCGGAGAAGCCGATTCGCGACCAGTTCAAGCACTTCATCGTCGACGAGCGGAAGATGGCCCTGACCAACAACGGCGTGTTCAGCCACTGCCTGCCGCTGCGCCGCAACGTGAAGGCAACCGACGGCGTGATGGACTCGCCGCAGTGCATCGCCATCAACGAAGCCGAGAATCGCCTGCATGTGCAGAAGGCGATCATGGCTGCTGTTGCCGGCCGCTGATTTTCGTACGTCGTTCGAGCATTCCAGACAATCCGCCGGGCATGGCCCGGCGCTACCAGGACATACCCCCCATGAGCAACAAAGACGTCGTTCTCGCCTTCTCCGGCGGCCTTGATACCAGCTTCTGCGTGCCGTACCTGCAGGAGCGCGGCTACAACGTGCATACCGTGTTCGCCGATACCGGCGGCGTGGATGACGAAGAGCGCGATTTCATCGAGAAGCGTGCCGCCGAGCTGGGTGTCACCAGCCACCAGACCGTCGATGGCGGTCCGGCCATCTGGTCCGGCTTCGTCAAGCCGTTCGTGTGGGCCGGCGAGGGCTACCAGGGCCAGTACCCGCTGCTGGTGTCGGACCGTTACCTGATCGTCGATGCCGCGCTCAAGCGCGCTGCCGAACTGGGCACCAACATCATCGCCCACGGCTGCACCGGCATGGGCAACGACCAGGTGCGCTTCGACCTGGCAGTGAAGGCCCTGGGTGACTACCAGATCATTGCGCCGATCCGCGAGATCCAGAAGGAACACACCCAGACCCGCGCCTACGAGCAGAAGTACCTGGAAGAGCGTGGCTTCGGCGTGCGCGCCAAGCAGCAGGCCTACACCATCAACGAGAACCTGCTGGGCCTGACCATGTCCGGCGGCGAGATCGATCGTTGGGAAGCACCGGGCGAGGGCGCCCGTGGCTGGTGCGCACCGCGCGCCGAGTGGCCGGAACAGGCGCTGACCGTCACCCTGAAGTTCGTCGAAGGCGAAGCCGTCGAGCTCAATGGCAAGGCACTGCCGGGTGAGCAGATCCTGGCCCAGCTCAACAAGCTGTTCGCCCCCTACGGCGTCGGCCGTGGCGTGTACACCGGCGACACCGTGATCGGCCTGAAGGGCCGCATCGTGTTCGAGGCACCGGGCCTGGTCTCGCTGCTGGCCGCACACCGCGCGCTGGAAGATGCGGTGCTGACCAAGCAGCAGAACCGCTTCAAGCCGGACGTGGCGCGCAAGTGGGTGGAGCTGGTGTACGAAGGCTTCTACCACGACCCGCTGAAGACCGACATCGAAGCCTTCCTGAAGTCCTCGCAGGCCAAGGTCAACGGCGAAGTGGTGCTGGAAACCCGTGGCGGCCGCGTCGACGCCGTTGCGGTGAAGTCGCCGCACCTTCTCAACACCAAGGGCGCCACCTATGCGCAGTCGGCCGACTGGGGCGTGGAAGAAGCCGAGGGCTTCATCAAGCTGTTCGGCATGAGCTCGACGCTATACGCGCAAGTCAATCGCTGAGCGATTGACTTGCGCGTGCGTCTCCCGCGCATTCCACCTAATCCCCGCGCCGTTGGCGCGCCCCCTTGAACATCAAGGGGGCTCTCCTCCAGCCGGTACACGTTGTACTGAAGGATCTTTGATTCATGCTTGAACAGACGATCTCGCATCTGCAGGCCCTGGTGTCCTTCGACACCCGCAACCCGCCGCGTGCGATCACCACCGGTGGCATCTTCGATTACCTGCGCGACAACCTGCCCGGGTTCAATGTGGAGGTGATCGACCATGGCGCCGGCGCGGTCAGCCTGTATGCCGTGCGCGGCACGCCGAAGTACCTGTTCAACGTGCATCTGGACACCGTGCCGGACTCGCCGCACTGGAGTGCCGACCCGCACGTGATGCGCCGCCTGGACGACCGCGTGGTCGGCCTTGGCGTGTGTGACATCAAGGGCGCGGCTGCGGCGCTGGTGGCGGCCGCCAATGCCAGTGATGGCGACGCGGCCTTCCTGTTCTCCAGCGATGAAGAAGCCAACGATCCGCGCTGCATCGCGGCGTTCCTGGCCCGGGGCATTGCGTACGAAGCGGTGCTGGTGGCCGAACCGACCATGAGCGAGGCGGTGCTCGCGCATCGTGGCATCAGCTCGGTGCTGATGCAGTTCGCCGGCCGTGCCGGCCATGCGTCGGGCAAGCAGGATGCAGCCGCCAGCGCGCTGCACCAGGCGATGCGCTGGGGCAACCGCGCGCTGGACCATGTCCAATCGCTGGCCTCGGCACGCTTCGGTGGATTGACCGGCCTGCGCTTCAACATCGGGCGTGTGGAAGGTGGCATCAAGGCCAACATGATCGCACCGGCGGCGGAAGTGCGTTTTGGTTTCCGGCCGCTGCCGTCGATGGACATCGACGGGCTGCTGGCGACCTTCGCTGGTTTTGCCGAACCGGAAGCCGCGCTGTTCACCGAGACCTTCCGCGGCCCCAGCCTGCCGGCCGGTGACATCGCCGAAGCCGAACACCGCCGCCTGCTGGCGCGCGACGTGGCCGATGCGCTGGAGCTGCCGATCGGCAACGCGGTGGACTTCTGGACCGAGGCGTCGCTGTTCTCGGCCGGTGGCTACACCACGATGGTGTTCGGCCCGGGTGACATCGCCCAGGCCCACACCGCCGATGAGTTCGTGACGCTGGAGCAGCTGCAGCGCTACACCGACGCCGTACACCGGATCATCGCCGCCGGCGCCTGATCGACCCACAACGCCGCTGCGCTTCTGCGCGGCGGAACTGCAACGCGGCGACCGCCGCCTGTGACGAAACCGAAATGTCTCCTGCCCTCCAGCCCCACCGCCAGACCCGCCAGACCATCGTGCGCCTGCTCTCGAGCATGGCCAGCGCGAAGGAGATCAGCCAGTACCTCAAGCGCTTTTCGCAGCTGGACGCCAAGCGCTTCGCCGTGGTCAAGGTCGGCGGCGCGGTGCTGCGCGACGATCTCGACGCGCTGACCTCCTCGCTGTCGTTCCTGCAGGAAGTCGGCCTGACCCCGATCGTGCTGCACGGCGCCGGCCCGCAGCTGGATGCGGAACTGTCGGCAGCCGGTATTGAAAAGCAGACGGTCAACGGCCTGCGGGTGACCTCGCCGGAAGCGCTGGCGATCGTGCGCCGGGTGTTCCAGCAGTCCAACCTGCGCCTGGTCGAAGCACTGCAGCAGAATGGCGCGCGCGCCACCTCCATCACCGGCGGCGTGTTCGAGGCGGAGTACCTGGACCTGGATACCTACGGCCTGGTCGGCGAGGTGAAGAAGGTCAACCTGGCGCCGATCGAGGCCAGCCTGCGTGCCGGCTCGATCCCGGTCATCACCAGCCTGGGCGAGACCGCCGGTGGGCAGATCCTCAACGTCAATGCCGACTTCGCCGCCAACGAACTGGTGCAGGAGCTGCAACCGTACAAGATCATTTTCCTGACCGGCACCGGCGGCCTGCTGGACGAGCAGGGCAGCGTGATTGATTCGATCAACCTGTCCACCGAGTACGACCACCTGATCGCACAACCGTGGATCCACGGTGGCATGAAGGTGAAGATCGAACAGATCAAGTCCCTGCTGGACCGGTTGCCGCTGGAATCGTCGGTGTCGATCACCCGGCCGGCCGACCTGGCCAAGGAACTGTTCACCCACAAGGGCTCGGGAACGCTGGTGCGCAAGGGCGAGAAGGTGCTGCGTGCAACTGCCTGGAGCGAGCTGGACCTGCCGCGCCTGAAGGGCCTGATCGAATCCAGTTTCGGCCGCACCCTGGTGCCGGACTATTTCGAGAGGACCACGCTGCTGCGCGCGTACGTCAGCGAGAACTACCGCACGGCGGTGATCCTCACCGATGAGACCGAGGGCGTGTACCTGGACAAGTTCGCCGTGCTCGATGATGCGCAGGGCGAAGGGCTTGGCCGCGCGGTCTGGAACGTGATGCGCGAGGAAACCCCGCAGCTGTTCTGGCGCTCGCGCAACGGCAACCCGATCAACCACTTCTACTACGCCGAGTCCGATGGCTGCTACAAGCAGGGTCATTGGAAGGTGTTCTGGTACGGCGCCGATGGCATCGACCGGATCAGGACCTATGTCGACCACTGCGCGGTGCGTGCACCGAGCCTCGAGGGCTGAGCGCGATGAACCACGCAGACTGGACCCGGGTACCCACGTTGACCGGCACGCATGCGCGGCTGGAACCGCTGCAGATGAGCCACATCGACGGCCTGCGCGGCGCGTTGGGCGAAGGCGCGCTGTCCAGGCTCTGGTACACCCAGGTGCCCGATGCGAAGGCCATGACCGGCTATGTGCAGGCCGCGCTGCAGGCACAGGCCGAAGGCAAGGTGTTGCCGTTCGTGGTGTTCGATGCCAACGACCAGATCGTCGGCACGACCCGTTACTACGATCTGCAACCGGACGTACCGCGGCTGAGCATCGGCTACACCTGGTATGGCGAGTCGGTGCAGCGCACCGGGGTCAACTCCGAAACCAAGCTGATGCTGCTCAGCCATGCCTTCGAGCGGCTGGAATGCCTGAGCGTGGTGTTTGAAACCAGCTGGTTCAACTTCACCTCGCGCACCGCGATCGCACGCCTGGGCGCCAAGCAGGATGGCGTGCTGCGCAATCACCGCCGGCATCCCGACGGCACGCCGCGCGACACCGTCATCTTCTCCATCATCGATGCGGAATGGCAGGGCGTGAAACGCCACCTGCAGCACCGCCTCGATTCGCACGCATGAGCACGCACGCATGAGCACTTCCTCCTCGTTCACCGTCGGCATCGTCGGCGCCCGCGGCCATACCGGCGCCGAGCTGATCCGCCTGGTGGCAGCGCATCCGAACCTGCAGCTGGGCTTCGTGTCCTCGCGTGAACTGGCCGGGCAGCGCGTGTCCGACCACTACCCGCAATGGCAGGGTGAACTGCAGTTCGAGAATCTCGACGCCGACGCCGTTGCCGCCAAGGGCGTGGATGCGGTGATCCTGGCCCTGCCCAACGGCCTGGCCGCACCGTTCGTGGCGGCGCTGGAAACGGCGAAGCCGGACACGGTGATCGTCGACCTGTCGGCCGACTACCGTTTCGACAACACCTGGTACTACGGCCTGCCCGAGCTTACCCGCAGCCGTTACAGCGGGCAGAAGCACATCAGCAACCCCGGCTGCTACGCCACCGCGATGCAGCTGGCGATCCATCCGCTGCTGGATCTGCTGGCTGGCCCGCCGCAGTGCTTCGGCGTGTCCGGCTACTCGGGTGCGGGCACCTCGCCGTCGGACAAGAACAACGTTGAACTGCTGGCCGACAACCTGATGCCCTACGCGCTGACCAACCACGTGCATGAGCGCGAGGTGTCCGTGCAGCTGGGCGTGGCGGTCGAATTCATGCCGCACGTCGCGCCGCATTTCCGTGGCATCACCCTCACCGCCAACCTGTGGTTGAACCGCGTGCAGACCCGCGAGCAGATCGTCGAGCGCTTCCAGCAAGCCTACGCCGGTGAAGCCCTCATC
>NZ_JBFRFE010000147.1:0-7745 GCF_052114665.1 Stenotrophomonas sp. 2YAF22
TACACGCGGTCCAGCGCCGCGCCACCGTCGACGGCGTTGCGCAGCGTGGAGGCGGCGCCGTCGGCGGCAACCACCAGATCGAACGGTCCGTGCGTGCGACCGTCGCTGTCGCGCAGCCGCCCCTGCTGGTGATCGACCTCGACGATGGTTGTGCCCACGTGCAGCTCGCCGGCGCCTTCACGCGCCTGGTCCAGCACCGAGAACAACGCCCCGCGCTGCATGCCCATGCCGTGCAGGCGCGTATCCAGGCCGTCATAGCCCATGTCCATCACCGCGCGCTCGCACGGCGTATCGCCATACAGCCTTCGCACCGGCATGGCGTAGCCACGCACGGCATCGAGCAGGCCCATCTGCCACAGCACCTGCAGTCCGCTGGGCTGCAGCAGGAATCCCGCACCCACCGGCCCGGGGGTCGGCACGCGTTCGAAGATCTCCACCTCGTGGCCATCACGGGTGAGCAGGATGGCCAATGCCTGGCCAGCGGTGCCGTATCCAATCACGGCGATGCGCAGTCGTTCCGTCATGACCGCATTGTGCCATCGGCGCAGGGGCGGTACATCAGCTGCCCCCTCTTCCGAGCAGATGTGCATCGGGCTCCGCCACCACTGCCGGCTCTCCTGCGAATGTCCCCCGGCAGCCTCTGCGCGGCTGCCTCCTCCTTTACTTCGCAGGAGAGCCGACAGTGGTGGCGGCGCTCAGCTTTCATGGCATCTGCCGGCGCGCGCGATTCCGCAACGGGAGCGCCTGTCCTTGCGTGCGAAGTAAAGGAGGAGGCGATGGCCGCAGGCCGGCGCCGGGGGACATTCGCACGCAAGGACAGGCGCTCCCGCCGCAAGAGCATCTTCACGGCCAGCAAAAAAAAACCCCGCCGAAGCGGGGTTTTCAACGCACTATCGAGTGGATCACTCGGCCGGAACGATGTTCGAGGCCTGGGCGCCCTTCGGGCCCTGGGTCACGTCGTAGGTGACCTTCTGGCCTTCCTGCAGACTGCGGAAGCCCTTGGAGTTGATCGCGGAGAAGTGCGCGAAGACGTCGGCGCTGCCGTCCTCCGGCGAGATGAAGCCAAATCCCTTGGCGTCGTTGAACCACTTGACGGTACCGTTCGGCATGGTGATGCGTGACCTTATGCAATGAATGGGTGGTGTACGCTGAACCCGCGCACAAGCTGAGTATGCAAAGCTTGTTACGCGAAGACAATCACCCCCGCGCCAATTCGCCGACCAGTTCCGGAAGTCCGTTGCTGGCGGCCTGCACATTGGCGAGCACTTCGGCCATGGTGATCTCCTCACCATCACCGCACCCAGCGGCCCAGTTGGCAACGATCGCCAGGCAGGCGTAATCCAGCCCCAGCTCACGCGCCAGCGCCGCTTCGGGCATGCCGGTCATGCCGACCAGATCGCAGCCATCGCGGCGCATGCGCGCGATCTCGGCGATGGTTTCCAGCCGCGGTCCCTGGGTCGCGCCATAGCAGCCGCCATCGTGGACCTTCACACCGGTCACCTTCGCCGCCGCCAGGATCTTGCTGCGCAGCATCGGCGTATACGGATGGCCAAAGTCGACGTGCACCACGTCGGTGCCCTCTTCTTCGCAGATCGTGCTGATGCGGCCCCAGGTGTAATCGATTACCTGATCCGGGCAGGCCAGCACGCGCGGACCGAAATCGTCACCGATGCCACCCACCGTGTTCAGCGCCAGCACCCGCTGCGCGCCGATCTGCTGCAGCGCGGCCAGGTTGGCCCGGTAGTTGATCTTGTGCGGCGGCAGCGAATGGCCTTCACCATGGCGTGCAAGGAAGGCCACGCGATGACCGAGCAATGTCCCGACCCGCACCGGGCCGGACGGCTTGCCGAAGCGGGTGTCGACTTCGTGGGTCTGCACGTCGTCAAGCTTGGCCAGGTTGTAGACACCGGTACCGCCAATCACGGCCAGGGCGATCTGTTGCATGAAAAGCACTCCAGAGAAAAAAGAACGCCGGCACCCGAGGATGCCGGCGGCAGGAAACGCAGGCCGCAAGCGGCCGCGTTGTTATTCCTTCATCGCGTAGATGGCCGGCACGCAGCGCAGGGTTTCGTTGACGTCCATGCCGAAACCGAACACGTAGCGATCCGGCAGCTCGATGCCTGCGTAGTCGGCGGTGACGTCCGGCAGCGCGCGATCGTGCTTCTTCACGGTCATCGCAGCAATGCGCACGTCGGTCGCGCCCTGCTCCAGGCACCAGGTGCGCACGCCCTGCAGGGTGTAACCCTCGTCGAGGATGTCATCGACCAGCAGCACGCGGCGGCCGAACAGCGCCGTGGCCGGCTTGTGCTTCCACACCAGGTCACCGCCGGTGGTCTCACCGCGGTAGCGGGTGGCGTGCAGGTAATCGAACTGCACGTCCTGGCCACGCGCGCCCAGCTCCAGTGCCAGCTGGCCTGCGAACGGCAGCGCACCGTGCATGATCGACAGGAACAGCGGCACCTCGCCCTGGTAGTCGCGCGCAATGGCGTCGGCGATGCCGGCAATGGCCTTGTCGATGGTGGGACGGTCGACCAGCAGGTCGGCTTGGGCCAGGGCCTGGGAAATGGTGAGGTTCGGCATCAGACGGTTCTTCCAAGGGTTTGCAGCAGACGGGATTGGGTGTCGCCATGGCGGGCATCGGCCAGCAGGCCATCCCAGCCAAGCGCGCCGCGGCCGAGCAGGCCCAGCAGCGCAGCGGTATTGAGGGAGCGTCCCTGCACCGCGTGCAGGGCTTCATCGACCAGCTCCGGGTGGCAGACCAGCACCACATCGCAGCCGGCATCCAGGTGTGCGTGCACGCGAGCCGRCACGCCACCGGCGCTGTGCGAGGCGGCCATGCCGATGTCATCGGAGAACACCACACCGCGGAAGCCGAGCTCACCACGCAGGATCTGCTGGATCCAGCGCGGCGAGTAACCAGCGGGTTCCGGTGCGACCTGCGGGTAGATCACGTGCGCCATCATCACCGCATCGGCGCCGGCGGCGATACCGGCCGCGAACGGGACCAGATCCTGTGCGCGCAGTTCATCCAGCGCACGCGGATCGATCGCGGTATCCACATGGGTGTCTTCCAGCACGGTGCCATGGCCGGGGAAATGCTTGAGGGTGGCGGCCATGCCGACCGCGTGCATGCCGCGCACGTAGGCGGCGGTGAACGCGGCCACGACCTGCGGGTCATCACTGAAGGCACGGTTGCCGATGGCGCGATTGCCACGACCAAGATCGACCACCGGGGCGAAACTCAGGTCCACGCCGCTGGCACGGACTTCACTGGCCATCAGCCAGGCGTGCTGCTCGGCCAATGCCAGCGCAGCGTCCGGATCCCTGGCGAACTGGGCACCGATGTCCTGCAGCGGCGGCAGTTCGCTGAAGCCCTCGCGGAAGCGCTGCACGCGACCGCCTTCCTGGTCCACGCAGATCAACTGCGGACGCGGTACGGCGGCGCGGATCGCCGCGGACAGTTCGGTCACCTGCTGCCGTGAAGCGAAGTTGCGCTTGAACAGCACCACCCCGGCCACAGCATCGTGCTGCAGCCACTCGCGTTCCTGGGCGGTCAGTTCAGTACCGGCAACGCCGATCAGCAGCATGGTCGATCTCCACAACGGGCGCCCGCATGGCGCAGTGCCGCATTGTCGCAGAACCGGCCAACAGGCGCAGTGGTCAAAAAAGGGGACGGAGGGGATCAAGGCGCAATCGACCCCTCAGTGCCGGATGCGACTTGATCCCCTCCGTCCCCTGTCGCGGGTCGGTCAGACCTTGCAGCCGTCCGCGCCGCAGGCGTCGTCGCCGCCTTCCGGGGCACCCTCAGCGCCCTGCCCCGCCGCCTGCTCGGCGGCGATCTGGCGCAGCGCGTTGGCGAAGGCTTCCGGGGGCTGGGCTCCGGAAACCGCCCAGCGGCCGTCGATGACGAAGGTGGGCACCGAGGAGATACCCAGTGCGTGGGCCTGTGCCAGGCCCGCTTCCACCTCGGCCAGGCCACGATCGCCGGCCAGCATCTGCTGGATCTCGTCTGCGCCCAGACCGCCCGCAGCGCCGGCCTCGACCAGCACCGCCGGGTCGGCCAGATTCTGTCCATGCTCGAAATGGGCGCGGAACAGCGCCTCGCCGACCGCCTCCTGCACGCCGTGCTGGCCAGCCAGCCACAACAGGCGATGCGCCGGCAGCGTGGTTACCCGCACCTGGCCCTGGCTGAAGTCCATCGGCAGGCCCTCGGCCCGCGCAGTGGTCTGGGTCTGGCCCAGAATCTGCTCGGTGCGCTCGGCACCGCCGAACTTGCGCACATAGGCCTCGCGCAGCGGCACCGGGGTGGCGTCCGCATCCGGGTCAAGCTGGAACGGCTGCCAGTGGATCTCAAGTTCGGGCGCATCGGCGCCCAGCAACTGCACACCCTGCTGGAAGCGATGCTTGCCGATCCAGCACCAGGGGCAGACCACGTCGGAGTAGATGTCGATTCTCATCCCCCCGACATGGGGGCCGACACCCTCGAAAAAAGGGGACGGATGGTTTCACCACTGTGAATAGGGGCGGCTGGCCAGAGCGACGTTGTAGTAGCGGGCGTCGTCGGTCACTTCGGCGCCGATCCAGTCCGGCAGGTCGATGGCCTGGTCGGCGCTGTCCAGCTCGACTTCAGCGACCACCAGGCCGGCGTTGTCGCCGAGGAACTCATCCACTTCCCAGGTCAGGCCGGCGTACTCGACCAGATGCCGGCGCTTGTCGATCAGGCCGCCGACGCACAGCGCCAGCAGGTCGCGCGCATCCTGCACCGGAATCGGGTAGTCGAACTCCTGCCGGGTATGGCCCAGGGTGCGCGACTTCAGGTTCAGCGCGGCCTTGTCGCCTTCGATGCGGACCCGCACCGAGGCGTTCTGGGTGCCGCGGTCGAGCGCGCCCAGATCGTTGATGTAGCCCTGCGCCATCGGGATGACCCGGTGCGCGGCGGTGCGCCACCCATCATGGGTGACGAGGAATTTGCGTTCGATTTCGATGCCCATGGGCACAGTATGCGGCTCACGCCAGACGCTGCCTATCGGCGCGGCGACGGGCACGACTACACTGCGCGGCCCCCAACCACGGAATGGTCGCTCATGATGCTTTCCCATCGCCTTCGTCGCTGTCTTGCCCTGTCGGCGCTGCTGCCGTGCGCCGTTGCCAGCGCCGGATCGGCGGTCGTACCTTCGCTGCAGCAGGCACAGGCCGCAATGGACGGGATGTTTGATCAGGCCATTGCCGATCGCCCCGCCAGCGACAGCAGCCGCCTGGTTGCCGAGACCTTCCGGCCCCGTCTGCAAACCCTGGACAGCTGTGCACCCGCCGAGGCCGGCGACGCCGTCGATTGCATCGCCACCGCCAGCGCAGGCATCAAATCGCGACCGCAGCTGCTGCGGCTGGCGCTGGTGGACGGCGTGTGGACCCTGCCTGACCAGCGCAATGTGCCCGTACCGGCGCCGCCCCGGGAAAGGGTGCAGGCGCTGTTGCGCGAACGGATCGCCGGGCAAGCGCAGCAGCAGGCTGACCCTGCCCTGCGCGCACGCTTCGAACAGGCTGCCAGCACCCTGCAGGTGCAGGAAGTGAGGAACTGCGAGGTCGCCAGCGACAGGGCCGCCATCGAATGCACCGTGCGCGCGGGCGACGGCAGCGAGCACGGCGAGCAGTCCATGGCCTTCGTGCGCGTGGACGGCCAGTGGCAGAACGCCCCGGCCGACTGACCGCATTGCCTGCCTGCAAGCGGCAAGGCAGACGCCGGGCAGCCCCCGGCGCTGCAGGCATCAGCGCTTTTCGAACACCGCGATGCTTTCCACGTGCGCGGTATGCGGGAACATGTCCATCGCACCGGCGCTGACCAGGGTGAAGCCCTGTTCGTTGACCAGGTAGCCGGCATCGCGGGCCAGCGAGCCCGGATGGCAGCTGACATAGACGATACGCTTGAACTGCTTCAACGGCAGCTGCTGCAGCACTTCGATGGCGCCCGAACGCGGCGGATCCAGCAGCAGCTTGTCAAAGCCCTGGCGCATCCACGCCGTGCTGCGCTGGTCCTGGGTCAGGTCAGCGCTGTAGAACTGCGCGTTGGCCAGCCCGTTGCGCTCGGCGTTCTCACGCGCACGCGCCACCAGCCCGGCATCACCTTCCACGCCCACCACTTCGCGCACCTTGCGCRCCAGCGGCAGGGTGAAGTTGCCCAGGCCACAGAACAGGTCCAGCACGCGCTCGTCGGCACCCGGTTCAAGCAGGTCCAGCGCGTGGGCGATCATCTTCTCGTTGAGCTTGGCATTGACCTGGATGAAATCCAGCGGACGGAACGCCAGTTCGACATCCCACGGCGCCAGCCGGAACGAAAGCGCCACGCCCTGCCCGTCCAGCGGCTGTACGGTATCCACGCCGCCCGACTGCAGGTAGATGACAAAGCCGTGCTGTTGGCCAAAGGCCGCCCAGGCGGCCCGATCGGCATCACTCAGCGGCTGCAGGTGGCGCACGGTCAGCACCACGGCCTGGTCACCGGCGATGAACTCGATCTGCGGGATGTCGCGCTTGCCATCCAGGGATTCGATGAAGGTCGACAGCACCTCCACCTTGGTGCCGATTTCCGGGATCACGGTCAGGCACTGCTGCAGGTCCGCGACGAAGCGCGGGTCCTGCTCGCGGAAGCCGACCAGGGTCTTGTCCTTCTTCTCGACCCGGCGCACCGAGAACCGGCCCTTGCGGCGGTAGCCCCAGCTGTCACCCACCAGCGGCGGCAGCACGGTGCCCGGCTTCACATGGCCGATGCGCTCCAGGTTGTCCATCAGCACGCGCTGCTTGGCGACGATCTGCTGGTCTTCGTCCAGGTGCTGCAGCACGCAGCCGGCGCAGGTGCCGAAATGCGGGCACTTGGGGGTCACCCGCTGCGGCGAGGCCTGCAGCACTTCCACCGTGCGCGCCTCATCGAAGTGGCGGCTGCGGGCGGTTTGTTCGGCCATCACCACTTCGCCCGGTAGGGCGCCGCTGATGAAGGTGACCTTGCCGCCCTCGCCTTCACGGCGGGCAACACCGCGACCATCATGGCTGAGGTCGAGGATCTCGGTCTGGAAGGGAGTACGGTCGATGCGGGAGCGGGATCGGGCCACGTGGCAACAGGCTGCGGGCAAAAGTGGGGGCGTATTGTCGCAGATCCTGACCAGCGGGGCCGCTGGCCGCTTGCGCCCGCCGCCGCCGTGCTTGATGATTGACCCCAGCTGACATGGAGGCAGCCCTGATGCAGATGACCCCGCGGGCCAGTCGACCCCGCTTCCTGCTTGTCGAGGACGACATCATCAGCCGTGGTTTTTTCAAAGCGGCGTTGGAAACGTTACCAGCGGATGTGGACACCGCCGACTCACTGGCCAGCGCCCTGGCGCGCGCCGAGCCCGGTGCCCACGATCTGTGGCTGATCGACGTCAACTTGCCTGATGGCAACGGTGCCCAGCTGTTGCACCAGCTGCGCCGCTCGCACCCGGACACCCCGGCGCTGGCGCATACCGCCGACGGCGATGCTGCCATTCACGCCCGCCTGCGCGAGGCGGGTTTCAGCGACACCCTGGTCAAACCGCTGGGCCGTGACCAACTGCTGAAGGCGGTCCGTCGCGCGCTGGTCAACAGCCCCGCCGGTTCCACGGTGCCGCCGGCGGCGGTCGAGCTGGCCCTGGAGGACTGGGACGAAACCGCCGCCCTGGCCGCGCTCAATGGCCAGCGCAACCACCTGATCGCCCTGCGCGAGCTGTTCCTGGCCGAAC
>NZ_JBFRFE010000148.1:0-7697 GCF_052114665.1 Stenotrophomonas sp. 2YAF22
GACTGCGCGCTGGCCGGGCTGCGCGTGGTGCAGGAGGTGCTGTTGGCCGCGGAGCGCACGCGGCAGAACGGTGAGCCTGAGGAGGACCTGGGGGACCGGGTGATGGAGGGGCTGATGATGGCGTGTGTTGGGTTGACTGCGCAGGTGATTGAGCGGTTGCGGGTGCGGGAGTAGTGGCTGCCCTGCCGCCTGGTACGCAATCATGCGTGCGGTCCACTTGGTTTGCGCTGCTGAAACGCCGCCGATGAGAGTGCCGCTCGCATTTGCCATCGTGGCGAACGTGCTGCTGGGCCTGGTGATCGAGGATAGGTATGTGCCCAACGCGCCACTAGAGCTGAAGGCCTATCGCAGCCTGACCGATGCTGAGTTTGGGCTCATGCTGGAAGAGGCCGAGATGTTTGCGGGGTCGCGCAGTGCTGGGTTGGAAGTGAGTTCAATAACTGACGGTCAGAGGTTCTTTGAGCTTCAAGCCCACGGCCAACCGGTAATGCTGGCGGACAATTCCTCAACGCATTTGCTTGTGGTCATTTTTGGCGAAGCCCGGGAGCAGGTTCCGGATCTGGTCCAGCTCGAGCAGCGTTGGCAGGTGCGGACAGGACCGGATCTGGAGGCATGGCACTCATCGGTTGCGCGCCGAGGACGAAGCCTCAGCCTATCTCCACCGCCATCCAGATCCGCCCAAGTACCGGTGCTATGAGCATTTCAGTCTGTGGTTGGCCTTCGACCTTTCCGTGTTCGGCGGAGCATCCCCGATTAAGGGGATGCCTGCGCTCGGCGATCCTTGCCTATTTACGCAACAGCAAATTCCGATGGTAGTTCAGGTACTGGGCCTGCGCTGCGGAGAACGCAACGCGCGGAATCTTCTGCGCCACATCCCACTTCAACCGCACCGCATCGGGCAACTTCTTGCTCAAAATTAGCCCCCCATCATCCTCAAACGAGATGTATCCACGGTCGAAAAGTCGATCGATATGGGGAGCTAACATCAGTCCATTACTGCCATCAAGGCGCTCCTTATTGGTGCTCTTCGCCCAAGGCTTGATGTGGCTAGCGATCAGGAATTTGGCATCATCCGTGCCGGTGACGCGGCAGCCCTTCTCAATGTCGCTGACGTTCTTTCGGTAGATGCCCTGCCCCGCTCTGGCCTTGATCAGCTGGGCCTTCTCCGTTTCGCCAAGGTTCTTGTCTTCCTTGATTTCCTTGACCGGCGCCTCGTCTTGCCAATCGCCTAGGTCATCAGTGTCAACATTGAGCAGCCTCAGCAGCTCGGTAGCCATCGCCTCAGGGACTGGGAACAAGTAGGCCTGATTGGCCTTGCCGTTTGGCTTCAGCGGCGAGTACTTTGCAGGAAGACGCGGCCCAATCTGCGCCATGTGATCGCTCACCTTCAGCGGCGCATCCACCAGCTGATAGTCCACTGGAACGGCCCAGCCGTCTTTGCGCCATTCGTTGTCCTTCTTCTTGAAGTCCTCAGGGCGATCTTTCGCGTAGTGCGCGCCATTGACGATAGCGATGGCCTTGATTTTGGCTTTGGCGAACGCAAAGACGACATCACCGGGCCGTACTTGGGTCATGTGCTCATAGAAGGGACTCCTTTTCCCCTTTACGTTGGTCTTCGGCGACCACAAGTAGCCAGCCTTAACCGCTCGATCAAACGTCTGCTTCTGGTTCACCCACCAGTACGCCATCCCTGCTTCCCCCTGTCTCATCTAATTGATGTGGCCTATTGGCCTCCGAGACGGGATAGTACCTTCGGATGTCGCAACCAGCACACTTCGAGGCGATACAAAGAAGGCAGGGGTGTTCCTGCCTTCTCTTGCTGTGTCTGGATCCATCTCAAATGGATCCGTGTCAAGCCTTCGTTCGCGCTTCGAATCCTTCTCGCCGCTCTGGATGCTCGCGAACAACTTGGGATAATTCCCATCTACTGCCAGGACAATCGGGCGGATCCGGACTGCGCAAGTCGCCGCGTATTGGCAGACCCCAGTGACACATTAATAAACATGAACGATTGCAGTAATCATAATACAGAAGAGCTCACACAGAAGTAAAGCTACTTACTACACCCCCAGAATATCGCACCAAGATATAATAAATATTAAATCTTATAGAAAATATAGAGAGCACAAACTTGTAAGATAGCCGGCGGCGAAAAATCCAGTCACCACCTTCGCAAAACAAGGCTAACGATGTGATCGGACTTTACTCCACGCATTCACTTATACCAGACAAACTACGAGCGTCAGCCTTCTTTGCGAGGCGAAGCCTAAACGAAGCATCATTATGCGAGAAATTAAAAAGGTGACGAAGCCTGCGACGGAGCAGTGGAAAGAGAATAGTCTTTCCAGGAGTGTGCCTCAGCACCCATGAGAGCGGATCATTGGCCGGGAAGTTATTCTCAATATCACAACAATCTCGATCAAATTCGCCCATCTCACATCTCGCCTCGACACCTCGTCTTATTCGATCAATTCTGGCTTCAATCTTCGCATCATCCACCGAACCACATTCCGTACTACATATTTCGGATATCGGGAAGTTCACAACAGGAACCCCACACGATCGTCTCTTCCCAACCGCCGCGGCCACGGTCAAACGACGAATAGATGTAGCCAACTTGCTCATCCATGAATGATATTCCAAAAGAGCACCTATCTGACGCTCGTCTCGATCCAGAACCTCTTCATCAAGAATTTTTAGCAGAGCATTTTCGTCCAGCAAATAATTTTCTATCGAGTATCTATCGAGCCTATAGAGCCTCTTGAATCCAGGATGATCCACTGAGCACAGGACATCAAAATCTCCATCCACTATATATACCGCCTTGCGAGCACGCTCCCCCTGATCCTCCCTGCATTTAGATATCACCTTTGACTTAGAGCCTATTGGAAATACTTGCGATATCTTAATCCCTCCCCCAAGAGCCCTAGTCAGGAGTTCTACATATATTTTTTTGGACTCTATAGCGGTATCTTCGATAAATATATCAACATCGTTGAATTTCGAAAAGAAAACATGCTTCGCATACCGGGAGGATTCACTGCGCTCGATCACCTGCGAACCTCCACGCAATTCCTCACTAGATCCCCTACAATCTCTGGCGAATGAGTGGCGATTATGAACTGCGCCCGCGAGTTACTCGCCAGCATCTCGTCGACCAGTATCTCCTGCCAGCGCAGATGTAAGGACAACTCGGGCTCATCGATAACAAATGCATTTGATCTATTCCCGAATGAATTGAAATAGATATGCCCAAACATCACGAGCAACTGCCGCTCACCAGAGCTTAGAGCGTCTAGGGGGACCTCCGTCTCATCCGGACGAAATACTTTGAGCGATCCGACGGAGTCAACTTCAATGCACTTACCCGAATCAACGAAAAATCTATTTATACATTCAACAAAGGACTGAAACCTACTCAAAAACTGTTCGCTCTTGGCATTAAACTCCTGAACACTGGCAGTCAACTCGGTGAGCCGTCTTAGAGCCGCCCTATTTAGAAGCCATTCAATAGTTACTTCAACGTCATAGTCATCATCACCTGGCGAGTTATTTCTTCTGACCTTATCGGAGAGCTCAGCAACCCGCTGAAAGAAGGGATCAATCTCTCTTTTGATGTCTGCCTCGTCCACACCGATCTCTCGGAGGGCGGCTACGATATCCGATCTTTGGCTAGATAATTGCATCAGCGTTGGAGGATCCATGTATGAATTTGCTCCAACAACACCTTCGTATTTGAATCCGGTAAGAAGTAGTTTCTTTCTGAGCCGCTCCGACTGCGCATCCTTTAAACTTCTTACTCTTTTGAAAGCAGTTGTAACAAGAGACTGCATCTCCCATATACTGACCCCCAAAGAATCTCGCGCGCCGCGTACCACTCGAGACTTCTGGTTTTGCTGCCCATATACCCTATCGTAACGCCGGACGCTGGTTTCACCATCTAAATTGGATTCGCTAAGCCGATTCAAGCCGAGAAACATAGGCGGCTCCAATCTGCTGATCGCTTTGAAGGTGCGATTTTCAGAATACTTAACCCTCAAGACTCGAGATGCCTCGCGCAGCCTCTCAGCATCAAATGCGTCCACCCCCATTTCGTCGAGAAGTATTGAAGAAATTTCCAGCACGCCAGATGCATCGGAACAGCTGACCATTAGCGCATCCGAACTCTTCCTCGCACTGATAGTCACTTCACGAGCCCCCTCACTCAAAAGCAGGCTAGCTTCCGTAAATGAAATCGCCAACAGGTCAGCCAGAGATGGCTCAAGCAATGCCTTAATTAGGCGGATAGCAGTCGTTTTTCCGCTTCCATTTGGACCAACGAGAATTGTCGGATTCAGATTAAATGTTAAGTCAAAATCCATGTACCCATGAACTTGACTGGCTGAAAATGACGCAACCCTCATTGCCTTGCTCCTTTTGTAGATGATCAATAGACGCTGTCGTGGCTGAGCCTATCAGGAACAATGTGGTAATCCGCACAATCTTCGCAAAAAAAAGGGCGGCCAATGGCCGCCCTTTTTCGCGTCAATTAATTGACCAGATCAAACCCCAACAGGGTTAGCCTTCTCCGGATCAATCTTGTACTGCTTGATCGCCCGGGCCACATCCTTCGCGGTCATCTTCCCGTCCTTCGCCAGCGCCGCAATCGCGGCATGCGCGATGTAGTACCGGTCAACTTCAAAGAACCGACGCAGGTTCGCACGCGTATCCGAACGACCAAACCCATCCGTACCCAGCACGGTGTACGACATCGGCACGAACGCGCGGATCTGGTCCGCATACGCACGCACGTAGTCGGTGGCGGCAATCGCCGGGCCCTGGCGGCCTTCCAGCAGCTCGGTCACATACGCCTTGCGCTGCTCACCTTCCGGATGCAGGCGGTTGGCACGTTCCACGTCGAAACCATCGCGACGCAGTTCGTTGAAGCTCGGGCAGCTCCAGATGTCGGCGGTCACGCCGAAGTCCTTGTCCAGCAGCTCGGCCGCGGCAATGGCTTCGCGCAGGATGGTGCCCGAACCCAGCAGCTGCACGCGCAGCTCGCCCTTCTTCGGCTTGCCGGCGTCGGTCAGCAGGTACATGCCCTTGACGATGCCTTCGGCCGCGCCTTCCGGCATTTCCGGGTGGGTGTAGTTCTCGTTCATCAGGGTGACGTAGTAGTACTCGTCAATCTGATCTTCCATCATCGCCTTGGTGCCGTGCTGCAGGATCACCGTCACTTCGAAGCCGAAGGTCGGGTCGTAGCTACGCACGTTCGGAATGCCACCGGCCACCAGATGGCTGAAGCCATCTTCGTGCTGCAGGCCTTCACCGTTCAGYGTGGTGCGGCCGGCGGTACCACCCAGCAGGAAGCCGCGGGTGCGCATGTCGGCAGCCTGCCAGGCGATGTCGCCCACGCGCTGGAAGCCGAACATCGAGTAGTAGATGTAGAACGGCAGCATCGGCACGTTGCTGACCGAGTAGCTGGTACCGGCGGCCATCCACGAGCTGATCGCGCCCGGCTCGCTGATGCCCTGCTGCAGCACCTGGCCGCTCTGGTCTTCGCGGTAGAACATCAGCTGGTCGGCGTCGACCGGCTTGTACTTCTGGCCGAACGGCGCGTAGATGCCGATCTGGCGGAACAGGCCTTCCATACCGAAGGTACGGGCTTCGTCGGCCACGATCGGCACGATGTGCGGGCCCAGTTCCTTGTCGCGCAGGGTGATGTTCAGGCTCTGCACGAAGGCCATGGTGGTGGAGTAGCTGCGCTCGCCGCTGCTCTTCAGCAGGCGCTCGTAGCTTTCCAGCTTCGGTGCATTGAAGCTCTTTTCGGCCTTGCGGCGGCGCTGCGGCAGGTAACCACCCAGCGACGCACGGCGCTCCTGCAGGTACTGCACTTCCGGCGAATCCGGGCCCGGGTGGTAGAACGGCACCTGGCCGTCGGCCAGCTGCGCGTCGGTTACCGGAATGTTGAAGCGGTCGCGGAAGTGGCGCACCGCTTCGTCGTCCAGCTTCTTGGTCTGGTGGGTCGGGTTCAGTGCCTCACCGGCGCTGCCCATGCCGTAACCCTTCACGGTCTTGGCCAGGATGACGGTCGGCATGCCCTTGGTGTTCACGGCCTGGTGATAGGCGGCGTACACCTTGTGCGGGTCGTGGCCACCACGGTTCAGGCGCCAGATGTCGTCGTCGGAAAGACCGGCCACCATCGCAGCGGTTTCCGGGTACTTGCCGAAGAAATGCTCGCGCGTATACGCGCCGCCGAAGGCCTTGCAGTTCTGGTATTCGCCGTCGACGGTTTCCATCATCAGCTTCTTCAGGACGCCATTGGTGTCCTTGGCCAGCAGGGCATCCCAGTAACCGCCCCACAGCAGCTTGATGACATTCCAGCCGCCGCCACGGAACACGCCTTCCAGTTCCTGGATGATCTTGCCGTTGCCGCGCACCGGGCCGTCCAGGCGCTGCAGGTTGCAGTTCACCACGAAGATCAGGTTGTCCAGGCCTTCACGGCCGGCCAGCGCGATGGCACCCAGGGTTTCCGGCTCGTCGCTCTCGCCGTCGCCGATGAAGCACCACACCTTGCGGTCGGACTTCTCGATCAGGCCACGGTTTTCCAGGTAGCGCATGAACTGCGCCTGGTAGATGGCGGCCAGCGGGCCCAGGCCCATCGACACGGTCGGGGTCTGCCAGTACTCCGGCATCAGCCACGGGTGCGGGTACGACGACAGGCCGCCGCCGTCCACTTCCATGCGGAACTTGTCCAGCTGCTCTTCGCTGATGCGGCCTTCCAGGAAGGAACGCGCGTAGATGCCCGGGGCGCTGTGGCCCTGGATGAACAGCAGGTCGCCCGGATGGTTTTCGCTGGGGGCGCGCCAGAAGTGGTTGAAGCCCACGTCGTACAGCGTTGCACCGGAGGCGAACGAGGCGATGTGGCCGCCCAGGTCACCCGGCTTGCGGTTGGCGCGCACCACGGTGGCCATCGCGTTCCAGCGGATGATCGAACGGATGCGCCATTCCAGTTCGGCGTTGCCCGGGCTCTTGGCCTCCAGCTGCGGCTCGATGGTGTTGACGTATTCGGTAGTGGGAGAGAACGGCAGATAGGCACCCGAACGACGGGTCAGTTCCACCATGCCTTCCAGCAGCTGATGCGCGCGCTCGGGGCCCTCGACATCAATAACGGCCTTCAACGACTCGATCCACTCCTGGGTTTCCACAGGATTCGGGTCGTTGTTCAGCACCTCGTTCAACCAGTTCATTAGCGCTCCCATTACCGCACGCACGCGCGCGACTGTTGATAGATTTCTAGACCGCAAAGTGTAGCGCACCAAGGGCTTTCGTCACTTGGCTACGCTGGCGTATGGAGGCATGCCACCCATGTCTGCACGGCATGTCCCGGGACGTCCACCGGCGGGACAAAGCACTGCTGCAGGCCGCTATGGCTGCCTGCAAGGGCTGCGCCAGCTGTCGCCTGCGGCCTGCTGCGCCCATGCGCAGGACGCAGTGTTACTGCTGCGGATGACCGTTGTGGGGCAAGCCCGGCGCCGTGTCGGCGTTGTCTGACGGGCTGCCGCTGAACCCGCGACAACGTGTCGCGCGCGCCTCTCGACGCGGACGGGGCCACTGCGCACGGTTGGCGGCGAGCAGGCCCCTTCCCGCGGTTCGCCGCTCGTCTGCTGCGCCCCGCCCGGGGCGAAAACCCGCAGCGCCGTTGCGTGGCCCGATAC
>NZ_JBFRFE010000149.1:0-7679 GCF_052114665.1 Stenotrophomonas sp. 2YAF22
GCGCCGTGGTGAGCGTACGCAGGCCGGCCACGCTGGCGAAGATGAAGATCGCATCGATGGCCGCACATGTGGCGACCACCGGCACGATGTGCTTGCGCAGGATGCCCTGGCGCAGGATGAAGGCGCTCTGGGCGCCGACCACGGCAAACAGGCCGACGCCGGTAGCCGCACCACTGAACCAGGCACCGAGGCCGGTGCTGGCGGAGATGACCGAGAACATGGGATTCACTACCTTGTCTTGCTTGGGGGGAGCGGTGCCTCGCGAAGGCGGACAGCACCGGAACGGGCGCCATTGTCGCGCCGCAACATAGAAAAGACGAGCTAAACTTACTAAACCAACATTAGCGGAGCTTAATTGCCATGCGCATCGACCATGCCCAGCTGCGGGCCCTGGCTGCGGTGATCCGCGAAGGCAGCTTCGACCGTGCCGCGCAGTCGCTCAACGTCACCCCCTCGGCCATCTCGCAGCGGGTCAAGGCGCTGGAAGACCGCATCGGCCGCCTGCTGGTCAAACGGGGCACCCCGGCAACCGCTACCGCAGAGGGCCAGCTGCTGGTGCAGCTGGCCGAGCAGACCGCCCTGCTGGAGCACGATGCCCTGCACCGCATGGGCTTGGCCGACGAGGACCTGCCACAGGCGAGCATCCCGGTGGCGGTCAACCACGACAGCCTGGAGACCTGGTTCCCGCAGGCCGCGCAGCAGTTCGCGCAGAGCACCGGCACCACCTTGGACCTGCGGGTGGAAGACCAGGATCACACGGTCGAGCTGCTGCGCCAGGGCACCGTGCTGGGTGCGGTGACCACCCTGGACGAGCCGGTGCAGGGCTGCCAGATCCACGCACTGGGCAGCATCCGCTACGCCGCGACCTGCACGCCGGAGTTCCGCGAGCGCCACTTCGCCAAGGGCGTGACCGCACAGGCGCTGGCGCAGGCTCCGGTGCTGGTGTTCAACCGCAAGGACGACATGCAGTCGCGCTTTGCCCGGCGCATGGCCGGCGCCGACCTGCCCAGCACGGCCCCCACCTGGTGGATTCCCTCCACCCGCGCCTTCGTCCAAGCCAATCTCGGCGGGCTCGGCTGGACGATGAACCCGTTGCCGCTGGTGAAGCGCCATCTGGATGCAGGACGGCTGGTCTACGTGCGGCAGCGCGCGTGGGAAGACGTGCCGCTGTACTGGCAGCACTGGAAGGGCGACGTGCAGACCATGGCCCTGCTGACCCGGGCGGTGCTGGACGCCGCCTCGGCGCTGGTGCAGCGCAGGCGCTGAGCGGACGCGCATTGGTGGATGCCGACTTTGGTCGGCTTCGAACCTACTGCTCACGAATACGGGAACAGGGCGATCCCGACATTCAATTGCGTCATTGCCAGCCGACAGTTGCAGAGGTCCCGCGTAGGCTTGAGGGTTCATTGATTGCGAGCCAAACCGAATGGAGCTTCCTGACGACATCTACGAGCAGGTCACTGAGCTCTCCGAGCAGGGAAACACCTGCATGGATGCCGATGATCACGCTGGCGCAATGCGCTGCTGGCTGCAGGCCTTGGACAAGTTGCCTGCCCCTGCCAACGATTGGGAAGCCTACACGTGGCTCTGCGCCTCGCTTGGCGACGCGAGTTTTATGTCAGGACATTTTCCCGAAGCCCTACAGTACTTCGTGGATGCGCTGAATGGTCCGGACGGTCATGCGAACCCCTTCATCCTGTATCGGGTTGGCCAATGTCATGAACTTCAAGGACAACGGGATCAGGCGCTGGAGTACCTGCTCAGGGCTTATGCATTGGATGGCGAGGACATATTCGACGCTGACGATGAAGGCGGGAAGTACCTTGCCTTGCTGCATCAGCACGGCCTCACTTCGCCTTGATACCACCAAGACAGCCAAGCTTTGGGAATGCAGCCCTTGGTAGTCAGGACTCGTTGAGTCTCAGCCATGGAGAGGTCGGGCTGGAAACGACTTGATCCCCTCCGTCCCCTTTTCATGCAAGGATCGGCGCAACCGACGATGGGGCTGGCCGATGGAAACCGAACCGGTATTCCTGCATATCCGCGTGGTGATGGGGATCATCCTCGGCCTGTCCATCACCACCCTGCTGAAGGGGTTGGCGCAGATCATCGAGCACCCCCAGCGGCGCGGCTGTTCGGCGCTGCACCTGTGCTGGGTGATGTGGACGCTGGTGTCGCTGGTCACCTTCTGGTGGTGGGAATTCCGCCTCGTCGAAGTGCACCGCTGGACATTTGAAACCTATCTGTTCGTGATCACCTACAGCGCGACCTGGTTCCTGTTGTGCGCGCTGCTGTTTCCCGACGACCTGCGCGACTACGGCAGTTACGGCCACTACCTGATGCAGCGGCGGCGCTGGATCTTCGGGGTGATCGCGATATTGACGCTTCTGGACCTTGTGGACACCGCGATCAAGGGAGGAAGCCGCTGGCGGCTGCTGGGGGATGCGTACCCATTGCACACGGCGCTGATGCTCATCGTTGCCGCGTTGGGATGGCATCTGCGCAGCGCGCGCATGCAGTTGGTACTGGCCGCATCGACGCTGGCCTATCAACTGGGCTACTTCGCGGCGGAATACTTCACCATCGGCAGTGATTGAAGACCGCCACCGTCTCCATCCAATCTCCATCCTGGTCGTCCACACTCATCTGGTTCCGTTCGACCACAGGTTTCCCAGATGACGATCCACTACCGCGATGCCCTCCCCGATGATGCCGCTGCCTGCATCGACCTTCGCGGGCGCACCCGCGAAAACGCCTTCAGCGCCGCGCAGCTGGCCGAACTGGGCATCACCGAAGAGAGCTGGGCCGCCGGCATCTCCGATGGCGATTCGATTGGCCGCGTCGCCTGGGAGGGCGAGCGGATGGCCGGCTACTGCTTTGCCGACCGCGAAAGCGGCGAGGTGCTGGTGCTGGCCCTGCTGCCGGAATTCGAGAACCGCGGCATCGGCCGGCAGCTGCTGCAGGAGGTGGTCAGCCTGACCCGCGATTCAGGCCACACCCGCCTGTTCCTGGCCTGCTCGGCGGACCCGCATTCGCGTTCTCATGGCTTCTATCGGCATCTGGGCTGGAAGGCGACCGGCGAGGTCGACGAGGCCGGTGACGAGATTCTTGAGCTGCCTTGACGCGCGGCGCCGGGAACAGCCGCCGGGCATCGCCCGGCGCTACCGGGGATGGGGTCGAACGCGCAGGCCGGATGCTGCGTTGCATCAAAATCGGACCAGAAGCGGTTAAAATTGCCCCTGGAATGCTGCAAGGCGTTGTTTCTTCACGCTCTTTCCCTGCTTCTTGCGCATCCTGACCCCTTTCCCCGCCAACGATTCCGCCCCCATGAAGAAATTTGGCAAGGCCCTACTCGCCCTGCTCGTGCTGCTGTTGCTGGTCGCCGCACTGTTCCTGTACTGGCCGCTGACCCAGCGCTCGGTGCCCGCCGCGAGCAACGACAAGCCCGTCGATGTCGTGCTGGTCGGCGCCGGCATCATGAGCATCACCCTGGCCACCTACCTGCAGGAACTGCAGCCGGACTGGAACATCCAGGTCTACGAGCGCCTCGACGGCGTCGCCGGTGAAAGCTCGGACGGCTGGAACAACGCCGGCACCGGCCACTCGGCATTCGCCGAACTGAACTACACCCCGGAACTGCCCGATGGCAGCATCGAGACCAAGCGCGCGGTCGGCATCGCCGAATCGTTCGAGGTCTCGCGCCAGTTCTGGTCGCACCAGGTGAAGGAAGGGCGGCTGAGCCAGCCCAGCGACTTCATCAACCCGACCCCGCACATGAGCTTCGTCTGGGGCGATGACAACATCGCCTACCTGCACAAGCGCCAGCAGGCGCTGGTGAAGAACCCGCTGTTCTACGGCATGCAGTACTCCGAGGACCCGGCGCAGATCAAGCAGTGGGCACCGCTGCTGATGGAAGGCCGCGACCCGAAGCAGAAGGTCGCCGCGACCTGGATGCCGTTGGGCACCGACGTCAACTTCGGTGTCATCACCCGCCAGCTGACCGCCGGCCTGCAGCACAGCCCGAACTTCGGCCTGCACCTCAACCATGAGGTCAGCGCCCTGCGGCAGAACGTGGACAAGAGCTGGAACGTGACGGTGAAGGACCTCAAGGCCGGCACCGAATCCACCACCCACGCCCGCTTCGTGTTCATCGGTGCCGGTGGCGCCGCGCTGAAGCTGCTGCAGATGTCGGGCATCCCGGAATCGAAGGACTACGCCGGCTTCCCGGTGGGCGGCCAGTTCCTCGCCTTCCAGGGCCAGGACGTGACCTCGCGCCATGGCGTGAAGGCCTACGGCATGGCCGAAACCGGTTCGCCGCCGATGTCGGTGCCGCACCTGGATGCGCGCAAGCTGGATGGCAAGCCGGTGGTCCTGTTCGGGCCGTTCGCGCTGTACAGCACCAAGTTCCTCAAGCACGGCTCGTGGTGGGACCTGTATTCGTCGGTCAACCACAACAACGTCGGCCCGATGCTGGAAGTGGGCAAGGACAACCTGGACCTGGTTCAGTACCTGATGGGCCAAGCGCGCCTCAACGACGCCGATCGCCAGGCCGAACTGGTCAAGTACTTCCCCAACGCCAAGCCGGGCGACTGGAAGCTGGTCACCGCTGGCCAGCGCGTGCAGATCATCAAGCGTGATCCGCTGAAGGGCGCGGTGCTGCAGTTCGGTACCGAGATCGTGACCGACAAGGACCACACCCTCGCTGCGCTGCTGGGCGCTTCGCCGGGTGCCTCGACCTCGCCGCCGATCATGCTCGACCTGATGGCCAAGGCCTTCCCGGAACAGATGAAGGCCGGTTGGGAAGCCCGCCTGCGCGAGATCGTTCCTTCGTACGGCCGCAAGCTCAACGAAAGTGCCGCGCTGACCAACGAGATCCGCACGTTGACCAGCCAGACCCTGCACCTGCCCTACCTGGAGGTTCCGGTGGAAGCAGGTACGACGCCTGCACTGGCACCGACGGCCGCGCCGGCGCCGGCCCCGGCCAAGGAAAAGCGCAACGCCAACGAAGAGCTGCAGGCGCTGTAAGCCTGCGCTTGGCGGATGCCTGCGGACGGCCACCTTCGGGTGGCCGTCTGCGTTTGCGCGCGGCGACGGGGCGGAGCCCTCCCGCACGGGAGGGCTCTGCCCCGTTCCGGGAGGCCCCTCGCAGGACCAGGGCCCAGTGCCTGCGGCAGTGGGATCCAACCCCACCCTGACGCTTGCTGCGCGCCTGAAAGTCCCTGCGCAATGACGCGAATTGTAATGTTGTTAAGAATTATTTACATTTGCGTCCTGCGCAGTGACCGCGCCCCTCCCAGATGGACCTGACGTGCCCGAAGCCGCCGCCCCGGGTGCTGGACGACTGTTGCCGCCCCTTCCCCGCCTCTACGCTTCGAGCCCGCCATGACCCAGATTTTCCCCAGCCGCCTGCCCCGCCGTGCGCTGCTGCCCGCTGCCCTGCTGTCCTGCCTCACCCTGGCTGCGCCGTCGGCATTGGCCGAGGTCGCTGCCGACGCCTCCGATGCCAAGACCCTGGACCGGGTGAGCGTGCGCGCCGAGCAGTCCGCGCCGCCATCGAGCACCACCCGCCTGCCGATCACCCTGCAGGAAACGCCGCAGTCGTCCACGGTGATCGGCCTGCAGCGCCTGCAGGACGAATCGTTGTTCAGCCTCAACGACGTGATGCGCAATGTCACCGGCGTCAGCGTGTCCTTCTATGACACCCAGCGCCCGCTGTACTACGCGCGTGGTTTTGCCATCACCGATTTCCAGGTGGATGGCATTCCCACCTACAGCGGCTCGACCAACCAGGAATACGACACCGCCTTCTATGACCGGGTGGAAGTGATCCGCGGCGCCAACGGCCTGCTCAGCGGCGCGGGTGTGCCGTCGGCCACGGTGAACCTGCTGCGCAAGCGCCCGGGCAAGGAGTTCGACGCTTCGTTCTCGGTCAGCGCCGGCAGCTGGGACTACCGCCGCATGGAAGCTGACGTGACCGCGCCGCTGACCACCGACGGCCGCTTCCGCAGCCGCGTGGTCGCCGCCTACACCGATCGCGATTTCTATTACGACCGCTACAAAGAGAACAAGATGGCCGGCATGGCCGTGCTGGAAGGCGATGTGACCGACAGCACCACGGTGACCGTCGGCTACCAGACCCAGGACAACAACCCGGTGGGCTCGACCTGGGGCACCGTGCCGTTCTTCGACAGCCAGGGCAACTTCGCCCATCTGCCGCGCTCGACYAACCTGGCACCGAAGTGGAGCTACTGGCAGCGCGAGACCAGCACGGTGTTCGCCAACCTGGAGCAGCGCTTCGGTGACAACTGGCTGCTGAAGATCAACACCGCCTACACGCGTGGCAACGTGCAGAACATGCGCCTGTACGGCACCGGCAATCCCGACCCGGTGACCGGCGCGGGCATCTACCTGCGCACCGCCGCCGGCGATTCGGAAGACACCCGCCGCAACGTCGACGCCTACCTGACCGGCACCTTCAACCTGTGGGGCCAGCAGCACGACGTGACCGTGGGCGCGCAGTGGGCCGACCTGGAAGGCACCACCAACACCCTTGCGCTGAACTATCCGCGTGACTGGGCTCGTTGCGGCAGCGAGCGCTGCTACTACATTCCCAACGTGCACACCTGGGATGGCGACATCTCCGAAGTCACCTACACCCTCACCGGCGCACGCCGCGTGGCCAAGACCACGCAGAGCGGCTTCTACCTGGCCACCCGCCTGCGCCTGGCCGATCCGCTGGCGCTGATCGCCGGCGCACGCCTGAGCCGCTGGCAGACCCAGACCCGCGCCTACAACGCGGCCGGCGCCTACACCGCCACCAGCGGCGCGTACAAGGTGAGCGATGAAATCACCCCGTACGTGGGCCTGGTGTACGACATCACCCCGAACGTGGCGGCCTATGCCAGCTACACCGCGATCTTCAACCCGCAGAACTACAAGGACCGCAATGAGAACCTGCTGGCGCCGGTGCAGGGCTCCAACCTGGAAGCGGGCCTGAAGACGCAGTGGTTCGACGGTCGCCTGACCGCCAACGCGGCGGTGTTCGAAGCCAAGCAGGACAACTACGCGGTGCGTGACATGAGCGTGCCGGAAGGCTCACTCAGCGACGGCAGCTCGGCCTACATCGGGGTCAACGGCACCAAGGCGCGCGGCTGGGAGGTGGACGTCAACGGCGAGATCCTGCCGGGCTGGACGGTCAATGCCGGCTATACCCACGTCAAGGTGACCCGTGCGGCCACCGATCTGCTGTACGCCAACCCGGCCGAAGACCTGCTGCAGCTCAACACCCAGCTGCAGCTGCGCGGCGCGCTGGAACGCCTGAGCATCGGCGGTGGCGTGCAGTGGCAGAGCAAGGTGCAGGGCTACAACATCCCCTACCCGCTCGGCGGCACGGTGACGGTGAACCAGCCGGCGTATGCGCTGGTGCAGTTCAACGCCAACTACCGCATCAGCGACAACTGGACGGCGACGCTGAGCGTGCGCAACGCGCTGGACAAGACCTACTGGGCCAACCTGGACTACAACAACTACGGCGAACCGCGCTTCGTGGCGGCCAGCCTGCGCTGGAAGTTCTGAGCCCCCCGGGAACGGTGGGTGCCGACCATTGGGGGGTGCCCACTGCTGGGGGTGGGTGCTGACCGTTGGGGGTGGGTGCCCACTGTTGGGGGTGGGTGCCGACC
>NZ_JBFRFE010000150.1:0-7670 GCF_052114665.1 Stenotrophomonas sp. 2YAF22
GCCCGCTGCCGACGCTGGAAGAACTGCCGGTGTCCCTGCGTGGCCGCAACAATGCTCTGCTGGACGTGGCACTGGCGCAGATCGCGCCGGCCGTTGCCGATGCCATCAACCGTTACGGCGCCGAGCGTGTGGCGGTGGTGCTGGGCACCAGCACCTCGGGCATCGGTGAATCCGAACAGGCGCTGCGTACCCGCGCCGAGCACGGCCATTGGCCCGAAGGCTTCGACTACGCACAGCAGGAAATGGGCACCGCCGCGCAGTTCGTGCGTGAGCGCAGCGGTGCGCTGGGCCCGGCCTGGACGCTGTCCACGGCCTGTTCGTCCAGTGCCAAGGCGTTGATGTCGGCCGCGCGCATGCTGCGCTCGGGCATCGTCGATGCGGTCATCGCCGGTGGTGCCGACTCCCTGTGCCGGTTCACCGTTGCCGGGTTCAGCGCGCTGGAATCGGTCTCCGCAGTGCGCTGCAATCCGTTCTCGCAGCATCGCTGCGGGATCAACATCGGCGAGGGCGCCGCGCTGTTCCTGCTGACCCGCGATGCAGGCCCGGTCAGCCTGGCGGGGTGGGGTGAGTCGGCCGACGCGCACCATATGTCGGCACCGGACCCGCAGGGTCTGGGTGCCATCGATGCCCTGCAGCAGGCGTTGCAGCGTGCTGGCTGGGCACCTTCGGAAGTGGATTACGTGAACCTGCATGGCACCGCGACCGGCCACAACGACGCCATGGAAAGCCACGCTGTGGCGCAGGTGCTGGGCACCGCCGTGCCGGCCAGTTCGACCAAGCCACTGACCGGCCACACGCTGGGTGCGTCCGGTGCGATCGAAGCGGCGCTGTGCTGGATCCTGCTGGCCGAGAATCCGCAGCAGCAGCTGCCGCCGCACTGGTGGGACGGCGTGGCCGATCCGGCGCTGCCGGCGTTGCCGCTGGTAGCCCCGGCGACCTTCCTGCAGCAGCTGCCGCGGCGGGTGCTGAGCAATTCGTTCGCCTTCGGCGGCAGCAATGCCGTGCTGGCACTGGAGCGCCGATGAACATGCCGCTGTATGCCATCGAAGAGGTGGTGCCGCACCGCCGGGACATGTGCCTGCTGGACCGCATCCTGCGCTGGGACCAGGACGGCATCGAGGCGGAACTGGTGGTGCCCGAGGCCGGCCTGTTCATCGAAGACGGTGCGGTCCCGGCATGGGTCGGCATCGAATACATGGCCCAGGCCATCGCTGCCTGGGCCGGCTGCCGCGCACGCACGGCCGGCAACCCGCCGCAGCTGGGCTTCCTGCTTGGCAGCCGGCGCTATACCAGCACGCGCAGCAGTTTCCCCAGTGGCACCCGCCTGCAGGTACAGGCGCGTTGCGAGCTGTTGGGCGACAATGGATTAGGGATGTTCGCCTGCCGCATCCTGGCAGGCGAAGAAGAATGGGCGGTTGCCAACGTGTCGGTGTTCGAACCGGCCGACTCGATGGCCTATCTGGAGAGTGGACAGGCATGACAGGAAATCGAAGCGTGCTGGTGACCGGCGCGAGCCGGGGCATCGGCCGGGCCATTGCGCTGCGTATCGCGCGCGATGGCTTCGACGTGGTGGTGCATTGCCGCAGCCGTGTGGAAGAAGCACAGGCAGTGGCCGACGAGATCCGCGCGCTGGGCCAGCAGGCCCGCGTGCTGGCCTTCGACGTGGCCGACCGTGCTGCCGCGCGTGCTGCGCTGGAGGCCGACGTGGAGGCACATGGCGCCTATTACGGCGTGGTGTGCAATGCCGGCATCGCCCGTGACGGCGCGTTCCCGGCATTGTCCGAGGACGACTGGGACCAGGTGATCCACACCAACCTGGACGGTTTCTACAACGTGCTGCATCCGCTGATCATGCCGATGGTGCGGCGGCGCAAGCCGGGCCGCATTGTCACCCTGTCCTCGGTGTCGGGCGTGGCCGGCAACCGTGGCCAGGTCAATTACAGTGCGGCCAAGGCCGGCATCATCGGTGCCAGCAAGGCACTGGCGCTGGAACTGGCCAGCCGCCAGATCACCGTCAACTGCGTGGCCCCGGGCCTGATCGAGACCGACATGCTCAACGAAGAAGTGGTCGAACACGCATTGAAGCTGATCCCGGCCGGCCGCGTCGGCCGTCCCGAGGAAGTGGCGGCCACGGTCGCGTTCCTGCTGTCCGAGCCGGCCGGGTACATCACCCGCCAGGTGATCTCGGTCAATGGAGGGATGATCTGATGGCCGCCGATCGTCGCGTGGTGGTCACCGGTGCCGCCGCCATCAGTCCGCTCGGCCACGACTGGCCGACCATCCAGGCCCATCTGCGCAGCTGCCGCAACGCGGTGCGTTCGATGCCGGAATGGGATGTGTATGCGGGCCTGAACACCAAGCTGGCCGCGCCCGCGCAGGACTATGAGCTGCCGCCGAACTACAACCGCAAGACCACCCGCTCGATGGGCAAGGTCGCGATCATGTCGGTGCGCGCCACCGAGGTCGCCCTGCGTGAGGCAGGCCTGTTCGAGCACCCGGTGCTGCGCAGTGGCCGCACCGGCGTGGCCTACGGCTCATCGTCGGGCAGCCACGAGGCCACCGGCGAATTCGGCCGCATGCTGCATGAGTTCACCACCGACGGCATCAGCGCCACCACCTACCTGAAGATGATGAGCCACACCGCGCCGGTCAATATCGGCGTGTTCTTCGGCTTGTCCGGCCGTGTCTACACCACCTCCAGTGCCTGTACGTCGGGCAGCCAGGGCGTGGGCGCCGGCTACGAAGCGATCCGCAGCGGCAAGCAGACGGTGATGGTGGCCGGTGGCGCCGAGCAGCTCGACGCCACTGCCGCCGCTGTGTTCGACACCCTGTTCGCCACCAGCACGCGCAACGATGCGCCGCACACCACCCCGCGCCCGTTCGATGCCGGCCGCGATGGCCTGGTGCTGGGCGAGGGCGCCTGCACGCTGATCCTGGAGGATCTGGAGCACGCGCAGGCACGTGGCGCGACCATCCTCGCTGAGATCGTGGGCTACGGCACCAACAGCGACGGCCAGCACGTCACCCAGCCCAGCGCCGATACCATGGCCCAGGCCATGCGCCTGGCGCTGGAAGACGCCGGTCTGCAGCCGGCGCAGATCGACTACGTGAACGCCCATGGCACCGCCACCGACCACGGCGACATCGCCGAGACCCAGGCCACCGCCCAGGTGTTCGGCAGCCGCGTGCCGATCAGCTCGTTGAAGAGCTACGTCGGCCACATGCTGGGCGGTTGCGGCGCGTTCGAGGCCTGGATGAGCATCGAGATGATGCGCGCCGGCTGGTTCGCGCCCACCCTGAACCTGGTCGAGGTGGACCCGCGTTGCGGCCAGCTCGACTTCATCACCGGACAAGGCCGCGAGCTGCAGGCCGAGTACGTGATGAGCAACAACTTCGCCTTCGGCGGCATCAACACCTCGCTGGTGTTCCGCCGCTGGAGCGCGTGACCCCGCTGTACCCGCACCCCAACAAGGAGACGTTCCGATGCGCCGCACCCTGCTGATCGCCACTGCCACCGCGCTGCTGGCCCTGACTTCCACCGCTTCGGCGCGCGATACCCGCGTCGAACAATCCCTGCGCGAGCTGATCAGTTCGCAGGCCGCCAAAGATGCCGGCATCGATGGCAGCGTGCGCTTCTACCTGGCCGGCCAGCCGGTCAGCGTGCAGCAGCGCCTGGGCGAAGACGTGACCAACAAGAAGACCAACGCTGCCAACAAGAGCGATGTCGAGGCCTGCAACTGGGTCGCGCTGTCGGCACTGCTGGCCCTGCAGGACGGTGCCAAGTCGCGCGGCGCCAACGCCGTGGTCGACATCGTCAGCTACTACAAGAAGAACGAGTTCAAGAGCGCGACCAACTACGAGTGCTGGGCCGGCACCTTCGTCGCCGGCGTGGCCCTGAAGGGCACCTACGCCAAGGTCAAGTAAGCGCTGCCGACCGGTGGCGCAGCCTGAACGGCGTCGCCACATTGCTGAACCTCAACGGGGAAACGCCGTCGATCGCGCCGCCATCGTCGCGTGACGGCTTTCCCCGGTGTCGGCTTTCCGACACAATCACGGCTCTTCCCGGGTTATCGTCCCGTGGACATGCACGCCTACGTCTATAAAAGCCAACTCAAGCCGGACACCTACGTCTATCTCGCCCGACGCGATGACTTCAGCGCTTTGCCTGCGCCGCTGTCGACGTCGTTGGGTTCGCTCGTCTTCGTGCTGGAAGTGACCCTGGACGCGGAGCGCCGGCTGGCCCAGGCCGACCCGGCCAAGGTGCGCAGCGAACTGACCGAGCGCGGGTTCTACCTGCAGGTGCCGCCGTCGGTGAGCAGCATGATGCTGCGCCACTATGACTGAGCTTTCCCGATCCCGCGCCCTGTCGCTGGCCTTCACCCTGGGTGCCTTGCTGGCACTGGGTTCGGCGCTGGGCGGCCTGCCCGGTGCGGTGCTGGCGGCACTGGCACAACCGGCGTTCGCATTGGGAGTCTCGTGGTGGCGGCGCAGCCGTGCGCTGCTGCCGCCGAAGGTGATCGTCCGCCAGGACCTGCCGGCGCTGCTGGCACTGTGGATCGCCGCACCGTTGCTGCTGGCCCTGTTGCTGGCCTGGCCGCTGGCCGCGCTGCGCGACAGCGGTAGCCTGGCTGCGGTGCTGGGCCTGAGCGTGCTGGTCAGCGCCGGCCTGCTGGCGGCCTGGCGCACCTGGCCGCTGTGGAATGATGTCGAGCGCCTCGATGGTGGCCTGGCCCAGCATTGGCAGGCGCTGGCCGGCCGCGACCTCAGCGCCTGGCGTGGCCTTGGCGTGGCCGCACTGGTGATGGCCCTGGCCGCACTGGTGGTACTGCCGACCTGGCCGGGCCTGCTGCCGGAAAGCGCGCGTTGGCCGTCGGCACTGGCGGTGCTGCTGCTGTCGCCGCTGCTGCACCTGCTGCTGCAGCGCATCGCACCGGCGCCGCTGGTCTCGCTGCGCGGCCCGGTTAGCGCTGAACTGCCGGTCGATCGCGAGACGTTGTTCAGCGCGGTCGCCGACACCACCCCACTGGAAGCCTTGGCGCCGCAGGAGCTGACCCCAGCCCTGTACGAAGCCGCACGCCACGGCCGCATCGACCGTGCGCTGCAACTGCTGCAGGCCGGCGCCGATCCGTATTCCCTGCCGGACCCGAACTGGCGCGACCAGCGCAGCCTGGCGGTGCTCGCCGCTGTATTGCCGGACCTGCGCCTGCTGCGCGAGCTGATCGGCCGCGGCGTCGATGTGAACGCGCCGCACCGCGGCATGACCCCGCTGCTGGCCGCGACCCGCGACAGCTGGCATGGGCGTCCGGAAGCGGTGATGACCCTGCTGGCCAACGGTGCCGATTCGCGCGCCACCGACAGCGAGGGCAACACGCCCCTGCACCACGCCGCACGCAGTTCCGACCCGGGCGTGGCCGCACTGCTGCGTGATGCGGCGGCTGAAGTCGACGCACTGAACCGTGATGGTTGGTCGCCCTTGGCGGTGGCCTGCCAGGTCGGCAACTGGCGCTTGGCGCGCTTCCTGCTGGAGCGTGGCGCGCGCAGTGAACCGGTTGACGGCACCCCGGTGCTGCTGGCCGCGGCCGCCACCGAGGACGACGATCCGGCAGGTGTGCAGCTGCTGCTCAAGCACAAGGCCCGAGCCGACGCGCGTGACCGCCAGCGCCGCAGCGCGCTGCATGAAGCCGCACTGGCCGGCCACGTGGACATCATCGGCGTGCTGCTTGCCGCCGGTGCCAACCTGGAAGCGCGCGATGCGCTGGGCCGCACCCCGTGGCTGGAAGCCGCACGCGCCGGCCGGGCCGCCGTGGTCGAGCACCTGCTGCCGCACAAACCCGACCTGGTTGCGGTCGACACCGATGGCCGCAACGCGGTGCTGCTGGCCACGATGGCCGAGGACGTTTCGCCGCTGTTGATCAAGCGCCTGCTGGAACTGGGCATCGCCGCCGACGGCAGCGATCCGGCCGGCCGGCGCGCGGTGGACTACGCCGCCGAAGCCGGTCGCTGGGCGATCGTGGCCCTGCTGGATCCGTCCTACCCGTTGCCTGCCGCCGTCAGCGATGGCCTGGCCGAGCGCGGTGAGACGGCCAGTGCCAGCGGCCTGCTGCCGGATCGCCCGCCGTTGACCCTGCTGCGCGAGGCGCTGGGGTTCGGCAATACCGATGGCATGGCCGCACTGGCCAGGCTGTGCCAGCCGGAAGAACTGGGTGGCCTGCTGCTCGATCCGGAGCTGGCACTGGAGCCGCGCGCGGTCGACTGGCTGCTCGCCCATGGTGCCGATCCGTACGTGCGTGACGCCTGTGCCGATACACCGATGTTCGCGCTGCTGTCGCGCGGTATCGATGCCGTACCGGCCCTGCAGGTGATGCTGCAGCATGGCCTGTCGCCGGCCGGCCGTGGTGGCCTGGCGCGTTTCCTGGCCGCCTGCGCGCAGCACGACCAGGCGGCGCGTGGCCTGGAACAGCTGGCGCTGGAACTGCTGGAACGCGGCGCCGATCCGTTTGCGGCCTCGCCGGCCGGTGATCCGCCGCTGTCACTGGCGGTGCGCCTGGGTTGGCTGCGCCTGCAGCAGGCCCTGCTCACCACTGGCGTGGATCGCGAAGCACGCGACAGCCATGGCATGACCGCGCTGCATCTGGCCACTGCACTGGCGCGCGAAAGCGCCTTGAAACTGCTGGTGCAGCACGGCGCCTCGCCGGAAGCGCGTGCAGCCGATGGGCAGACACCGCTGGGCGTAGCGTTGTCGATCGGTCGTCGTGATCTGGCTGATTGGCTGGACTGGCGCGTCTGGCCGCTGCCGCGCCGGACCCTGCGCGAAGGTGATCTTCCGGCCGCCGCGATGGCCGGTGATGTCGACGCCGTGCGTCGTCTGAATGATCTGGGCTTTGCCATCGACGCCGTCGATGCGCAGGGCTGCACCGCGCTGCTGCGTGCTGCCGGCGGTGGCCACCTGGCCGTGGTCGACCTGCTGCTGGCGCGCGGCGCTGATCCGCAGCATGCCGCTGCCAGTGGTGCCACGCCGTTGTCAGCGGCGGTCAGCATGCGCCAGGTCGAGATCGTCTCGGCCCTGCTCGACGCCGGTGCGCAGCTCGAACACCGCCTGCCAGGCGGGGTCACCGTGCTGATGCTGGCCTCGGCGCTGGGCCTGCCGGACATCGTGGCGCGCCTGCTCACCGCCGGTGCCGATGTGCACGCCGGCGATGCCCAGCAGCTGGCGCCGCTGCACTGCGCAGCCCTGTATGGCTTCAGTGCGCGCGACCGTTCGCGCCTGCTGGCGCTGCTCGATACCCTGCTGCTGGCTGGTGCAGAGCCGGACCAGGCCGCCGCCGGTGCGGTCACGCCGTTGCTGCTGCTGCTGGGCGCGCGCGCCGAACCGGGAACCGCCTGCGACGAGCAGGTGGTGATGGCCGCCGTCGAGCGCCTGCTGGATGAAGACGTCAGCCTGGACGTGCGCGATCCGCGCGGCTTCGGCCCGCTGCACCTGGCCGCCCTGCACGGGTTGCCGCTGCTGGTGCAGCGCCTGCTGCGCGCCGGTGCCGACCCGGAAGCACGTGACGGCTTGAACCGCRGCCCGCGCGAGATCGCGGTGATGCGCGGCTTCATCGACGTCGCCGCCGAGTTCGAGCCGCGCGTGCCGGGTGTCTCTTCGATGGCCAGGTTCCTGCGCGACAACG
>NZ_JBFRFE010000151.1:0-7659 GCF_052114665.1 Stenotrophomonas sp. 2YAF22
GCCGGCCAGCGGCCGGCACTACCCCTTCAGAGATACACAACGACATCTAATTGCGAGCAATTCTCATCAATGATGTAATGGCCAGTATTCATCCGTCCCGAACCGTGCCGTGAGCCGTCCCGCATCTTCCACCGTGCAGYAGCAGAGCCGCGGCTTCTGGCTGCGTACCCTGCACCAGTGGCACTGGATCAGCTCTGCGGTCTGCCTGATCGGCATGCTGCTGTTCGCGGTGACCGGTCTGACGTTGAACCATGCGGCGAAGATCGAGGCCAAGCCACAGGTGCAGAACCAGCACCTGGAACTGCCGACGGAACTGCTCGGCGGTCTGGGCTCCCGCGAGGACGGCAATGCACCACTGCCACGCCCGGCCCGGCAATGGCTCGACGATCAGCTGGGCATCTCCATCGGCGGTCGACCCGCCGAATGGTCGGCCGAGGAAATCTATCTGTCACTGCCACGCCCCGGCGGCGACGCCTGGCTGAGCATCGACCGCGAAACCGGCGCGGTGGAGTACGAATCCACCTCGCGCGGCGCGGTGTCCTATCTCAACGACCTGCACAAGGGCCGCAATGCCGGCCCCGCATGGGGCTGGTTCCTGGACGTGTTCGCCGTGGCCTGCCTGGTGTTCTGCATCACCGGCCTGTTCCTGCTGCACCTGCATGCGCGGCAGCGGCGCATGACCTGGCCACTGGTCGGCCTGGGCCTGATGATCCCGCTGCTGATCGCCCTGCTGCTGATCCACTGACTTCCACCGTGTATTCCATCCGTTCTTCCGGAGCCGCCCCATGCGCGTCACCCTGACCATCGCCCTAAGCGGCCTGCTGGCCACCTCGCCGGCCTACGCCACCACCCTCGACATCAACGTCGAAGTGCCCAAGCTCAACGTGGCCGAATACCACCGCCCGTACGTGGCGGTGTGGCTGGAAGGCGCCGACCAGAAGGTCGCCGCCAACCTGTCGGTCTGGTACCAGCAGACCAGCAACAGCGAAGGCCATGGCACCAAGTGGCTGCCCGACCTGCGCCAGTGGTGGCGCAAGAGCGGTCGCACCCTGCAGGTGCCGGTGGACGGCGTGACCGGCCCGACCCGCCCGGCCGGCAAGCACGCGCTGTCGTTCAACGACAAGCAGCCGGCACTGAAGCAGCTGGCCCCGGGCAACTACACCCTGGTGGTGGAAGCGGTGCGCGAAGTCGGCGGCCGTGAACTGCTGAAGATCCCCTTCACCTGGCCGGCCAGCGCCGCACAGAACGGCCGCGCGCAGGGCGCCACCGAACTGGGCCAGGTCACCCTCGCCGTCAAACCCTGATTGAGTGGGGTCGGATCCCTTCCGCAGGAAGGGCTCTGACCCCATCGCCCTACCCTCGGGGTCAGAGCCCTTTCCGTTGGAAAGGGATCCGCTCCCTCCCAACTGGAGTCTTCCGCATGAAGCGCACGCTCGTCCTCGCCGCCGCTCTGGCCGCTGCCCTTCCCTTCTCTGCCCTGGCCCACAAGGCCTGGCTGCTGCCCTCGCAGACCGTGATCGCCGGCAACGCGCCGTGGATCACCGTCGACGGTGCGGTCTCCAACGACCTGTTCTACTTCAATCACGTGCCGCTGCGCCTGGAATCGGTGGTGATCACCGCCCCGGATGGCAGCACCGTGCAGGCGCAGAACGCGGCCACCGGCAAGTACCGCAGCGTGTTCGACCTCGAGCTGAAGCAGCAGGGCACCTACCGCATCGCCTCGGTCAACGACGGCCTGTCGGCCACCTATGAGCTGAACGGCGAGCGCAAGCGCTGGCGCGGTACCGCCGCTACCTTCGGCGAACTGCCCAAGGATGCGAAGAAGCTGGAAGTGAGCCAGTCGGTAGGCCGCGTGGAGACCTTCGTCACCAACGGGGCGCCGAACGACACCGCGCTGAAGCCGACCAACCGCGGCATCGAACTGGTGGCCGTCGGTCACCCGAACGACCTGTTCGCCGGCGAGGAAGCCACCTTCCGCGTATTGGTCGACGGCAAGCCGACCGCAGGCCTGGAGTTCGAGATCGTGCGCGGCGGCACCCGCTACCGCAACGCGCAGGACGAGCAGAAGCTGACCAGCGACGCCAAGGGCGAGATCAAGGTGACCTGGCCGGAAGCCGGCATGTACTGGCTGGAAACCGGCACCGAGGACAAGAAGACCTCGGTCAAGCAGGCCGCCAAGCGCCGCCTCAGCTACGTCGCCACGCTGGAAGTGCTGCCGCAGTAAAGACAGCGCTGCGATACCCGGCACGCCCTGGTATCGCAGCCTGCCACGCATGCCSATGACCTCTACCGCACTCGACATCRCCCGGCTGGGCGGCACCACCATGGGCACCACCTGGAGCGTGTCACTGGTCGTACCGCGCCAGCGCGACCTGCATCCACTGCATGCTGGCATCCAGGCACGTCTGGATGAAGTGGTCGCACAGATGAGCACCTGGGAAGCGGGTTCCGACCTGAGCCGCTACAACCGTGCCGACGCAGGTCAGTACCTCGTGCTTCCCATCGAAACACGCCATGTGTTGGCCTGCGCGCAGGCCATCGCTGCAGCCAGCGGCGGTGCGTTCGACCCCACCGTCGGCCCGCTCGTGGCGCTGTGGGGCTTCGGCGCCCATGCCGGCGCACGGCGCGCACCCGATGCCGCCACGTTGCAGGCAACCCGTGCACGCTGCGGCTGGCAGCGCCTGCACTGGGAGGAGGATGCGCTGCTGCAGCCCGGTGGCCTGGAGCTGGATCTTTCGGCGATCGCCAAGGGCTTCGGTGTCGACCACGTCGCTGCCTGGCTGCGCGGCCAGGGTGTCGATGCCGCACTGATTGAAGTCGGTGGGGAACTGGCCGGTTACGGCCGCAAGCCCGACGGCCAGCCGTGGCGCGTGCTGGTGGAGTCGGCGCCGGAAGAAGATGCCCACACCGAAACGCCACCGCGTGTCCTGGCGCTGGACGGAAAGGCGGTGGCCACCTCCGGCGATCGCTGGCACCACTATCACGACGATGACGTGGCCTACAGCCACAGCCTTGACCCGCGCAGCGGCACGCCGGTACGGCAGGTCGCAGCCGCCGTCACCGTGGTCGCCAGCGACGCGATGCACGCTGACGCGTGGGCCACCGCGCTGACCGTGCTCGGTCGCGACGCGGGCATCGCCCTGGCAGAACGCGAAGGGCTGGCCGTGCGCTACCTGGAACGCTCCGCCGATGGCCCATGCGAAACCCTCAGCAGTGCCTTCCAGCAGCTGCTGGATGAGCAGGCTGGATGAGCATGCGTTTCCCGCGCGCGACCGTTGGCAACGTCATGGTACTGGCCCTGCTGGCCGTGATCGGCGGGGCACTGCTGCGTCTGCACCTGGGCGAAGCGTGGTGGCAGGGTGCGCCGCCGGCCCGGCAATGGGGCATCGCGCTCGCCGCCACCGCGCTGTATCTGCTGGCGTGTGGCGTGCTGTGGTGGCGCAGCCGTCCGCACGACGACACGTCCGAAGGCGGCAACCCACCGATGCTGCTGGTCTGGTCCAGCCAGACCGGCTTCGCCCGCGAACTGGCCGAGCGCAGTGCGCAGGCTCTGCGCTCGGCCGGCATGTCGGTGCGCCTGCGCGGTCTGCACGAAGTCGATGCCCCCCTGCTGGCGGGCAGCGCGCGTGCACTGTTCATCGTCAGCACCACCGGCGAAGGCGATGCACCCGACCATGCCCTGCCCTTCCTGCGCAAGGTGATGGGCACGCCGCCGCCGCTGCACCACGTGCAGTACGGCGTGCTCGCACTGGGTGATCGCAGCTACGGGCATTTCTGCGCGTTCGGCCACCAGCTGCACGACTGGCTGCGCCAGCACGGAGCACATCCGCTGTTCGATGCCATTGAAGTCGACAACGCCGATCCAGCTGCCCTGCGCCACTGGCAGCAACTGCTTGGCCAGCTCGGCGGCGACGCGAGCGAACTTCCCGATTGGACACCGGCCGAGTACCAGCCGTGGACGCTGCTGCAGCGTACCCACCTCAACCCCGGCAGCGCCGGTGGTCCGGTCTATTGGCTGCGCCTGCAGCCCCCGACCGGCAGCGGCGCGCAGTGGCAGGCCGGTGACATCGCCGAGGTCGGTCCGCAGCATGCCGAACAGAGTACGCGCGACTGGCTGCAGACGCAGGGCTTCGATGCGGACACCGTGTTGGACGACGACGCTACGCTGCTCGCCCGCGTTGCGCGCTCGCACCTGCCGTCATTGGTTGCAGCAGGCGATCTGCCTGGGCTGTTGGCGGCACTGCAGCCCCTGCCACATCGCGAATACTCCATCGCCTCGGTGATGGACGACGGCGCGGTGGAACTGCTGCTGCGCCGGCAGCTGCGTGCCGATGGCACGCCGGGCATCGGCAGTGGCTGGCTGTGCGACCACGCCGTCATCGGCGGGCCGGTACAGATGCGCCTGCGCCGCAACGAGAATTTCCATGGCGTCGCCGCCGACGTTCCACTGCTGCTGATCGGCAACGGCACCGGTATCGCCGGCCTGCGCGCACACCTGCACGAACGCGCACGCGTTGGCGGTGGCCGCACCTGGCTGTTGTTCGGCGAACGCTCGGCTGCGCATGATTTCCACTTCGGCGATGAACTGCAGGCGATGCTCGGCGGCGGCACGCTGACCCGCCTGGATACGGTATTCAGCCGTGATGGCGGCGCACATCGCTACGTGCAGGATCGCCTGCTGGCCGAAGCATCCACGCTGCGGCAGTGGGTCGATGACGGCGCGACGATCCTGGTCTGCGGCAGCCTGCAGGGCATGGCCCCGGCAGTGGATGCGGTGATCGAGCAGGTGCTCGGTGCCGACGGCAAGGAAGCGCTGCTGCTGGCCGGTCGTTACCGGCGCGACGTGTATTGAGCGAACGTTTGGGGCGAATTGCCTCCTGGTGGGTGCGAACTTTTGTTGGCGCCCTGCTGCGATATCGGCTGCTGCATCCACGCATGGCATGGATCTACTGAACGGCTGGCGGCGATCCCTTGTTGGCACCCTGCTGCGATATCGGCTGCTGCATCCACGCATGGCGTGGATCTACGCGGATCCAGGGTGACAACCATGCTGCAGTAGATCCACGCCATGCGTGGATGATTGCCTCCGGGCGCCGACGCTGGCTCAGCCGCCCGCCGCGCTCACCCGTATCGCCAACAACTCGCCGCCGCCCTGCAATGCATGCCGCTGACGCTCACCGGCGGCCAACCACGCGGTATCGCCGGCCTGCATCGCAGGCAATCCGCTGTCCGCGCCGAACGTGGCCTGCCCGCCCAACAGGTGCAGGGCCCAGGCCACGCCCGGCTCGCAGAAGAAGAACATCGGCCCGACCAGTGGACGGTGCAGCAGCTCGGCCTGCAGCAGTCCGCGCTTCCACATCAGGTTGAAATCGTGGGTGGTGCCGTCCACCAGCTCGCCGTGCAGCGCAGCCTCACCGGCAAAACGCACGCGCCCATGAGGTGGCAGCACCTCGGCTACGCGGCCGTCCTCGAAACGCAGGCGCACGCCGTTGCCCTGCAGCAGCACCAGTTCGCGCTCGACACCCGGGAATGCGGAAAACGCGGCGTCCTGCTCGATCTCGGCCACCGACAGGCGCAACGCCCAATCATCGCCCTGCGCTGGCAACCGCAGGATCTCGCGGGTCCAGCCGAGGCCGTTGCGCCAGCGTTCGCGGCGGTAGTCCAGGCTGGAAATCACCTGGCTCGGGGTCTGCAGCAGGGAGTCGATGTTCATGCGCGCATTGCATCATGCCGCGCGACGCAACGCATCAACGCGTTGCAAGACCCGCAGCCGTACCGCAATCGYCGCCCAGCAGCTGTGAGTGCTTGAGCCAGTCCTTGTCGGGGTAGTAAGCAAACACCATCGTGCCGCCTCGCAACGCGTCGATCAGCGGCTTGGCCACCGACAACCGCACCRCCGGGCAGCCCAGACTGCGCCCCAACCGCCCCTGCAACTGCGCAGTGGACGGATTCACATACGGCGCACCGTGGATGACGATGGCACGCTCGCGTGCACGATCATTGAACCCCGGCTCCAACCCTGCCAGGCGCAGCGAATAGCCGTTGCCGCCCATGTAGGTTTCCTGCGCGGTGAACGCACCGATGCTGGACATGAAGCTGCCATCGCGGTTGGAGAAATGTTGGGTGCGGTTCTCGCCGCTGTTGCGGCCGTGCGCCACCCACTCCTCGAACAACAGCCGCTGGCGGGCAAGGTCGAAGACCCACATCCGCGGCTCGGTGGACGGCCGCGAGTAATCGATCACGCTCAGGCGTTCACTGCTGACTCCCAGCTCCGGCCGCTGCAGTGCGCAGCGCATGGCGTGGGCAGCCAACTGCAGAACCCGACGGTCCGCCTTGGGCGCGGTGCGTGCCAGCTGCGCGGCGAGGTCGTCGGCGCTGATGGCGGCAATGGGCGTCTGTGCCCCGGCCGGGGCGCTGGCAGTGGTTGCCAGCAGGCCAAGGGCGGCCAGCCGGCACAGGCGGGAAGCAGACATGGGCACGTAGGGAGGTCTCAGGATCCCTTGAGGGTGGACGCTGGCGGCTCTGATTCCAAGACCGGCTGCATTCCCGATTCAGCCGCGCTTGGGCGCACCGCCGGCAGCGACGTCACCAGCAGGGTCGTGCCCGGCACCAGCACCTGGTACAGCTGGCGGGCGAAATCGGCCGGCAGGGCCATCGGCAACGACGGCGTGGCCAGCAGGTCCGGCGTGGCCTGGGCGCGGTCCTGGCCGAGCAGCGGATACGCCGTCCACTGGTGCAGGCGCTGCTGTGCATCAAGCGGGCTGGGCGTATCGCTGTAGCCCTGGCCCATCACGAACAGGGTGGTGCCCTGGAACGCTGGCAGCGCGTCGGCCTTCAGCGGCGACTCACCGATCATCACGCCATCGCGCAGCACGTACAGGCGCTGGTCGTGCAGGCTGACCAGGATGCCGACCTGGCCACTGGGTGCCGCCGCATCATCCCACCAGGCCTTGTCGGGAGCTCCGCCCTCGCCTTCCGGCAGGGCTTGGCCGCGTGCATTCACCGGCGCCAGTACCGCCGGATAGGCCAGCGTCATCGGCGCGCTCTTGGCATCGGCCACGACCACCGTATCGCCGCGCTTGGTTTCGCTGAACAGCTTCTGGGCGAAGGCCTGCGGCAGGCGCACGCAGCCATGCGAGGCCGGGTGCCCGGGCAGGCTGCCGCCGTGAAGGGCGATGCCGTCCCAGGTCAGCCGCTGCATGTACGGCATGGGTGCGCTGTTGTAGAGGTTGGAGCGGTGGTCCTTGTCCTTCTGCAGGATGGTGAACACACCGGTCGGCGTCTCATGGCCGGTCTTGCCCGAGCTGATCGTGGTCAGGCCGATGGCAATGCCATTGCGGTACACGTAAGCCCGTTGCTCATCCAGGCTCACCACCAGCACGATCGGACCGGCCGGCGAGACTTCCGGATGCCACAGGTACTCGCCCGGCTTGAGGTCGGTCGGCCCGCGTACTTCGGAAGTCGTGGCCACGACAGGCTTGGAGGGGGCGGCCGCCTGTGCGGCGCACGGCAGTGCCAAGGCCACGGCGAGCATCAAGGTCAAACGGTGCAGGTGCATCCAGCAGGTTCCATTCCATGCGAAGGCCCCACCGTACACCATGGGCACGTCGCAGCCGCGCCAAAAGAAATTGCCCGGCGACACAGCCATGTGTCGTACCG
>NZ_JBFRFE010000152.1:0-7649 GCF_052114665.1 Stenotrophomonas sp. 2YAF22
GTCCGTGACGGCATGGAAGAGCGCTTCGGCGACGTCCTGGTTCCGACCGAGGAAGTGATCGAAATGCGCGCCGGCCAGAAGCGCCGTTCCGAGCGCAAGTTCTTCCCGGGTTACGTGCTGGTCCAGATCGAGACCCACGAAGAAGCTGGCATTCCGCGCATCGACAACGAAAGCTGGCATCTGGTCAAGGAAACCCCGCGCGTCATGGGCTTCATCGGCGGAACCGCTGATCGCCCGCTGCCGATCGCCGATTCCGAGGCCGAGGCGATTCTGAACCGTGTCCAGGAAGGCGTCGAGAAGCCGCGTCCGAAGGTGCTGTTCGAGCCGGGCCAGATGGTCCGCGTCACCGAGGGTCCGTTCAACGACTTCAACGGTGTCGTCGAAGAGGTCAACTACGAGAAGAGCCGTCTGCGCGTCTCGGTGCTGATCTTCGGTCGCGCCACTCCGGTCGAACTCGAGTTCGGTCAGGTCGAAAAGGCCGTCTGATCTGTATTCACATGCCGCTTCAGGCATGTGAAGAAAAAACCTGATATGCTGCGCGGCTCCCGTTGGGAAGCTGGCGGGACGAGGCCACCGAAAGGTGGCCTTCGGCATGATTTCAAAACGCGATGCCGGGACGCGTGATTCCCGGTCCGATGGGGAGCCTGTTGTCGCAAGGCGCTAGCACCCGGAGAGTACTCACATGGCAAAGAAAGTTGTCGGTTATATCAAGCTGCAGGTGAAGGCCGGTCAGGCCAACCCCTCGCCGCCGGTCGGTCCTGCGCTGGGTCAGCGCGGCCTGAACATCATGGAATTCTGCAAGGCCTTCAATGCCGCCACGCAGAAGCTCGAGCCGGGTCTGCCGGTTCCGGTGATCATCACGGCCTATTCGGACCGTACGTTCACCTTCATCACCAAGAGCACCCCGGCCACCACCCTGCTGAAGAAGGCCGCTGGCATCTCGTCGGGCTCCAAGCGCCCGAACACCGAGAAGGTCGGCAAGGTCACCCGTAAGCAGCTGGAAGAGATCGCCAAGGCGAAGGAACCGGATCTGACTGCCGCCGACCTGGACGCCGCCGTGCGTACCATCGCTGGCTCTGCCCGTTCCATGGGCCTCGTGGTGGAGGGTTAATCAGATGGCACAGAACAAGCGCGAAAAGGCCATCAAGGCCGCCGTTGTCCCGGGTAAGGCGTATGCCTTCGAGGACGCAATCAACATCCTGAAGACCGCCACCAAGGCCAAGTTCGTCGAGTCGATCGACGTTGCTGTGCGCCTGGGCGTCGACGCGAAGAAGTCCGACCAGCAGGTTCGTGGTTCCACCGTGCTGCCGGCTGGTACCGGCAAGTCGGTCCGCGTCGCTGTCTTCGCTCCGGCCGGTGCCAAGGCTGATGAAGCCCTGGCCGCTGGCGCCGAAGCCGTCGGTATGGACGACCTGGCCGAGAAGATGCAGGCCGGCGATCTGAACTACGACGTCGTGATCGCGACCCCGGACGCAATGCGCGTCGTCGGCAAGCTGGGTACCGTGCTGGGCCCGCGCGGCCTGATGCCGAACCCGAAGGTCGGCACCGTCTCCCCGAACCCGGGTGAGGCTGTGAAGAATGCCAAGTCGGGTCAGGTGCGTTACCGCACCGACAAGGCCGGCATCATCCACTGCACCATCGGCAAGGCCGACTTCGCCGAAGACGCGCTGAAGTCGAACCTGACCGCGCTGCTGCTGGACCTGATCAAGGCCAAGCCGGCTACCTCGAAGGGCCTGTACCTGCAGAAGGTGTCGGTCAGCTCGACGATGGGCCCGGGCGTCACCGTCGACCAGTCGTCGCTGTCGCTGAAGTAATTGTTTGAGACGGTCACGGGTCCCTCGGGCTCCGTGACCGTGACATTTGAAGGCATCGCCGGCAACCCATCGCCGGTGGTAGCCGTCAAAGACCGCAGGTGCGGTCGTGGCATGTCGGCGACGGGCACGGAAGCTCGAATTGGCAGGGAGTCGCCGCCGAAGCAGCCATGACCGCTTAATCGATTCCCCGGAATCACCCTGCGTAGATGGTGCCCTTCTGGAGTTTTTCTGGTTCACGCACGTCTGGGATTTCCCAGGTTGGCCCACTCCAGGTCTAGAACGGCCCACCCCCGGAACATCATTCCGATGTTCCCGGCGTCCAGGACGGATGCTGCACAGGACCGCACACGGCAGGAGCCGTAAGCGGAGTTCAATTGGAGGAGTGCAATGGCTCTCAATCTGTCCCAGAAGCAAGAAGTAGTCGCGGAGCTGGCAGAAATTGCTGGTAAGGCACACTCCTTGATCGCAGCCGAATACGCTGGCACCACGGTCGCTCAGATGACCGCGATGCGTAAGCAGGCGCGTGAAACCGGCGTTTTCTTGAAAGTTGTCAAGAACACCCTGGCGTCGCGTGCTGTTGAAGGCACCGAGTTCGCAGTCGCACAGGACCAGATGGTTGGTCCGCTGCTGTACGCGTTCTCGCTCGAGGAGCCCGGTGCTGCCGGTCGCCTGATCAAGGATGCCGCCAAGGGCAACGACAAGCTGAAGGCCAAGGTCGTCGCAATCGGTGGTGAAGTGTTCCCGGCAAGCCATGTCGACGTGTTGGCCTCGCTGCCGACCCGCGACCAGGCCCTGGCAATGCTGGCCCGCGTCCTGACCGAGCCGGTCACGATGTTCGCCCGCGCCATCAAGGCAATCGGCGACAAGCAGAATGGTGGCGACGTCGCCGCCGACGCTGCTGAACCGGCCGCCGAGACCGCCTGAGTTTCGACTAATCGTGGTTCCTGACGGAACCTCAATCCAGAAAAACATCCAAAGGTAATTATCATGTCCCTTACCAACGAACAGATCGTCGACGCCATCGCCGAGAAGTCCCTGATGGAAGTGATGGAGCTGGTCAAGGCCATCGAAGAGAAGTTCGGCGTCTCCGCCGCTGCTCCGGTCGCCGCTGCTGTGGCTGGCCCGGCTGCCGTCGTTGAAGAGCAGACCGAATTCGTCGTCACCCTGAAGACCGCTGGCGACAAGAAGGTCGAAGTCATCAAGGCCGTCCGCGCCATCACCGGCCTGGGCCTGAAGGAAGCGAAGGACCTGGCCGAAGCCGGCGGCGTCCTGAAGGACAACGCTTCGAAGGACGAAGCCGAGAAGATGAAGAAGGACCTGGAAGCTGCTGGCGCGACTGTCGAAGTCAAGTAAGCACTTCCTTTGCGTCGCCATCGAAATCCGGCGATGCAGCCAAGGCTGGGGGCGTAAGCCCCCGGCCTTTGGTCGTTGTTGTAGGGCCGACCAATCGTGGCGCGGTTCTACGGAAATACGGTGAAAAGCCCAACACGGGCTGCGGTCAAACCCTGGTCGGCCAGCGCTACGCGCGGCGGCGGGGGAGTGGATGCAGACGAGTTGGCAGTTGGAAGTAGCGGGAGAAGGCGTGCTGGTGCCGGCAATACCAGCGACTTCCAACTGACAATTTCAAGTTCCCTTCGGGTCGTGGGCGCACGACTCGCACAACAAGGTGGAAGACCTCATGACGTCCTATTCGTTCACCGAAAAAAAGCGTATCCGCAAGGATTTCGGCAAGCAGCGTTCGATTCTCGAAGTGCCGTTCCTGCTCGCCATCCAGGTGGATTCCTACCGTGAATTCCTGCAGGAAAACGTCGATCCGGCCAAGCGCACGGACCACGGCCTGCACGCTGCACTGAAGTCGGTCTTCCCGATCGCCAGCTACAGCGGCAATGCCGCCCTGGAATACGTCGGCTACAAGCTGGGCGATCCGGTCTTCGACGAGCGTGAGTGCCGTCAGCGTGGCATGAGCTACGGTGCGCCGCTGCGCGTGACCGTGCGCCTGGTGATCTACGACCGCGAGTCGTCGACCAAGGCCATCAAGTACGTGAAGGAGCAGGAGGTCTACCTCGGCGAAATCCCGCTGATGACCGACAACGGCACCTTCATCGTCAACGGCACCGAGCGCGTCATCGTCTCGCAGCTGCACCGCTCGCCGGGCGTGTTCTTCGATCACGACCGTGGCAAGACCCACAGCTCGGGCAAGCTGCTGTACAGCGCCCGCATCATTCCTTACCGCGGCTCCTGGCTGGACTTCGAGTTCGACCCGAAGGACGCGCTGTTCACCCGTATCGACCGTCGCCGCAAGCTGCCGGTGTCGATCCTGCTGCGTGCGCTGGGCTACAGCAACGAAGAGATGCTGGCCGAGTTCTTCGAGATCAACACCTTCCACATCAACCCGGATGAAGGCGTCCAGCTGGAGCTGGTGCCGGAGCGCCTGCGCGGCGAAACCCTGGGCTTCGACCTCGCCGACGGCGACAAGGTCATCGTGGAAGCCGGCAAGCGCATCACCGCGCGCCACATCAAGCAGCTGGAAGCCTCGGGCATCGCCGCCCTGGCCGTGCCGGACGACTACATCGTCGGCCGCATCCTGTCGCACGACGTGGTCGATGCCTCGACTGGCGAACTGCTGGCCCAGGCCAACGACGAAATCACCGACGAGCAGCTGCAGAACTTCCGCAAGGCCGGCGTCGATGCCGTGGGCACCCTGTGGGTGAACGACCTGGATCGTGGCCCGTACCTGTCCAACACCCTGCGCATCGATCCGACCAAGACCCAGCTGGAAGCCCTGGTCGAGATCTACCGCATGATGCGTCCGGGCGAGCCGCCGACCAAGGATGCCGCGCAGAACCTGTTCCACAACCTGTTCTTCACCTTCGAGCGCTACGACCTGTCGGCCGTCGGTCGCATGAAGTTCAACCGTCGCGTGGGCCGCAAGGAAACCACCGGCGAAGCGGTGCTGTACGACCGCAAGTACTACGGCGAGCGCAACGACGAAGAGTCCAAGCGCCTGGTTGCCGCCCACGGTGACAGCTCGGACATCCTGGACGTGATCAAGGTCCTGACCGAGATCCGCAACGGTCGCGGCGTGGTCGATGACATCGATCACCTGGGCAACCGTCGCGTGCGTTCGGTCGGTGAAATGGCCGAGAACGTGTTCCGCGTGGGCCTGGTCCGCGTCGAGCGCGCGGTCAAGGAACGCCTGTCGATGGCAGAGTCGGAAGGCCTGACCCCGCAGGAGCTGATCAACGCCAAGCCGGTGGCTGCGGCGATCAAGGAATTCTTCGGCTCCTCGCAGCTGTCGCAGTTCATGGATCAGAACAACCCGCTGTCGGAAGTCACGCACAAGCGCCGCGTCTCGGCCCTGGGCCCGGGCGGCCTGACTCGTGAGCGCGCCGGCTTCGAAGTGCGCGACGTGCACCCGACCCATTACGGCCGCGTCTGCACCATCGAAACCCCGGAAGGCCCGAACATCGGCCTGATCAACTCGCTGGCCGTGTACGCCCGCACCAACCAGTACGGTTTCCTCGAGACCCCGTACCGCAAGGTCGTGGACGGCAAGGTCTTCGACGAAGTCGAGTTCCTGTCGGCCATCGAAGAAAACGAGTACGTCATCGCCCAGGCAAACGCCCTGACCGATGCCAACAGCGTGCTGACCGAGCAGTTCGTCCCCTGCCGTTACCAGGGCGAATCGCTGCTGAAGCCGCCGGCGGAAGTCCACTTCATGGACGTCTCGCCGATGCAGACCGTGTCGATCGCGGCTGCGCTGGTTCCGTTCCTGGAGCACGATGACGCCAACCGCGCACTGATGGGCGCGAACATGCAGCGTCAGGCCGTGCCGACCCTGCGTGCGCAGAAGCCGCTGGTCGGTACCGGCATCGAGCGCGCCGTGGCGCGTGACTCGGGTGTGACCGTGAACGCCCGTCGTGGTGGCGAGATCGTGCAGATCGACGCCGCCCGCATCGTGGTCAAGGTCAACGAAGCCGAGATCACCGATGCGTCCGATGCCGGCGTCGACATCTACAACCTGATCAAGTACACCCGTTCCAACCAGAACACCTGCATCAACCAGCGTCCGCTGGTGGAAGTGGGCAACGTGGTGGCGCGTGGCGACGTGCTGGCCGATGGTCCGTCCACCGACATCGGTGAACTGGCCCTGGGCCAGAACATGCTGATCGCCTTCATGCCGTGGAACGGCTACAACTTCGAAGACTCCATCCTGCTCTCCGAGCGCGTGGTGGAAGAGGATCGCTACACCACGATCCACATCGAAGAGCTGACCTGCGTTGCGCGTGACACCAAGCTGGGGCCGGAGGAAATCTCGGCCGACATCCCGAACGTTTCCGAGCAGGCGCTGAACCGCCTGGACGAGAGCGGCGTGGTGTACATCGGTGCCGAAGTCCGCGCYGGCGACATCATGGTCGGCAAGGTCACCCCGAAGGGCGAAAGCCAGCTGACCCCGGAAGAGAAGCTGCTGCGCGCGATCTTCGGTGAGAAGGCTTCGGACGTGAAGGACAGCTCGCTGCGCGTGCCGCCGGGCATGGACGGCACCGTCATCGACGTGCAGGTCTTCACCCGCGACGGCATCGAGAAGGACAAGCGCGCCCGTCAGATCGAAGAGTCTGAAATCAAGCGCGTCAAGAAGGACTTCGACGACCAGTTCCGCATCCTGGAAGCAGCCATCTATGCCCGTCTGCGTTCGCAGATCGTCGGCAAGGTGGTCAACGGCGGCGCCGGCCTGAAGAAGGGCGACGTTGTCTCCGACGCCTACCTGGATGGCCTGAAGAAGGCCGACTGGTTCGTGCTGCGCATGAAGGACGAGGACGCTGCCGAAGCCATCGAACGCGCACAGAAGCAGATCCAGGCGCACGAGAAGGAATTCGAGCGTCGCTTCGCCGACAAGCGCGGCAAGATCACCGCGGGCGACGATCTGGCTCCGGGCGTGCTGAAGATGGTCAAGGTGTTCCTGGCCGTGAAGCGCCGCATCCAGCCGGGCGACAAGATGGCAGGCCGCCACGGCAACAAGGGTGTGGTCTCCAACGTGGTGCCGGTCGAGGACATGCCGTACATGGCCTCGGGCGAAACCGTGGACATCGTGCTGAACCCGCTGGGCGTGCCGTCGCGTATGAACATCGGGCAGATCCTGGAAGTGCACCTGGGCTGGGCCGCCAAGGGTCTGGGTCGCAAGATCCAGGCAATGCTGGAAGCCCAGGCCGCGGTCGCCGACCTGCGCAAGTTCCTGGACGACATCTACAACCACGATGACACCAACGTGGCCAACCGTGTCGACCTGTCGCAGTTCAGCGACGAGGAACTGCTGCGCCTGGCCCGCAACCTGTTCGACGGCGTGCCGATGGCAACGCCGGTGTTCGACGGTGCCACCGAAGCGGAAATCAAGCGCATGCTGGAACTGGCCGACCTGCCGAGCAGTGGCCAGACCCAGCTGTATGACGGCCGCACCGGTGAAGCCTTCGATCGCCACACCACCGTTGGCTACATGCACTACCTGAAGCTGAACCACCTGGTCGACGACAAGATGCACGCCCGTTCGACCGGTCCGTACTCGCTCGTCACCCAGCAGCCGCTGGGCGGCAAGGCGCAGTTCGGCGGCCAGCGCTTCGGTGAAATGGAAGTCTGGGCGCTGGAAGCCTACGGCGCGGCCTACACCCTGCAGGAAATGCTGACGGTGAAGTCCGATGACGTGCAGGGCCGCAACCAGATGTACAAGAACATCGTCGACGGTGAGCACGAGATGGTCGCGGGCATGCCGGAATCCTTCAACGTCCTGGTGAAGGAAATCCGCTCGCTGGCCATCAACATGGAACTGGAAGACAACTGATC
>NZ_JBFRFE010000153.1:0-7647 GCF_052114665.1 Stenotrophomonas sp. 2YAF22
GCATCCAATCGAGTGATGAGGAGAGACATCATGAATACCCGCAAGACCTTGCTTTCGGCCGCCATCATCAGCTGCATCGCCTTCAGTGCGCACGCGCAGCAGGCCGCCCAGACCGCCACCGATCTGGACACCGTCACCGTCACCGGTATCCGCGGTTCGATGGAAAAGTCGCTGGACACCAAGCGCGACGCCAATGCGCGCGTGGAAGTGGTCACCGCCGAAGACGTGGGCAAGCTGCCGGCGCACAACGTTGCCGACACCCTGCAGCGCCTGCCGGGCGTCAATATCAGCTCGTCCAGCGCCGATGAAGGCGGCTTCGACGAAGCCGACCGTGTCAGCCTGCGCGGCACCAGCCCCAGCCTCACCCAGACCCTGATCAATGGCCACACCGTCGGTTCGGCCGACTGGTTCGTGCTCAGCCAGGGCAACAACGTCGGCCGCAGCGTCAGCTACTCGCTGCTGCCGTCGGAACTGGTCAGCTCGGTTGAAGTGAACAAGTCCTCGCAGGCCAAGCTGCAGGACGGCGGCACCACCGGTACCGTCAACATCATCACCCGCAAGCCGCTGGAGTTCTCCAAGCAGTTCACCGCTGAAGGCTCGATCGGCATGGTGCGTTCGGACCAGGCCAAGTCGAATGACCCGCAGTACTCGGCATTGTTCAACTACAAGAACGAAGAAAACACCTTCGGCGTGATGGTGCAGGGCTTCAGCCAGAAGCGCGAACTGCGCCGTGAAGCACAGGAAATTCCGGGCGGCTTCTTCAAGATCGGCGCCGGTGATCCGGTTGCCAAGACCAATCCGGACCTGATCGGCGTCAACGTTCCCGGCCTGCTGGGTTCAACCCTGTTCGAACAGACCCGTGAGCGCAAGGGTGGCCTGGTCTCGCTGCAGTTCAAGCCGACCGACACCCTTACCCTGGGCCTGAACGGTTTCAGCTCCGAGCTGAAGGCGAACAACTACAACCGCAACTTCATGATGTTCGGCAACAGCTTCGCCAAAGTGCAGGCGCCGAACCCGGGCTATGTGGTCAAGGATGGCGTGCTGACCAACGCCACCTATGCAGGCGTGCCCGGCACCAACTACGCGGTGTACGACATGATCTACCGCGAGTCGAAGGCCAAGTCGAGCTACGTCACCTTCGATGCCGACTGGCAGATCAGCGACAGCCTGACGGCCAAGTTCCAAGCCGGCAGCACCAAGGGCACTGGTGAGACCCCGCGCCAGTACATCGCCGAGGTCACCGTTGGAAGCGGCGGTGGCGCCAGCTGGGCTACCCATGGCGCCGGCTCGCCGATCGACTGGAACGTCGGCGGCGACCTTTCGCCCAACGGCGTGACCAGCTTCGGCACCTGGGGCAACCAGCAGGTCACCGCCGAAGACAAGGAGAAGTGGGCCACGCTCGACTTCAACCAGTACTTCAACGACGGCGGCGTGCTGAGCTCCATCGACTTCGGTCTGCGCTTTGCCGACCACAAGCGCGAAGCGCTGTCGCCGGAAGGTGCAACGCCGGGTGATATCTGGAGCGCGCTGAAGAACGGTGCCACCTCCAACTATCCGAACGGCTTCGCTGGTGATATCGGCGGCACCTTCCCGCGCAACATCTGGTACTTCACCCCGGGTGCGTTGAAGGACGCGGTAACCAACAACTCCACCTGGCTGGCGGGCAACGACGGCCCGACCGGTCGCCACAACTACGGTGCCGAGTGGCAGGTGAAGGAAAAGAACTTCGCCGGCTACGTGCAGGCCAACTTCCGTGGTGACTGGTGGGCAGGCAACGTGGGCCTGCGTTACGTCAACATCAAGCAGGACATCAACACCTACAACGCGGTCAGCAATGCCGCCGATGCCGACGTCAGCAGCCTGTTCGGCATGTGGGAACGCGTGGCCTTCCAGAACAAGCGCAACCGCGTGCTGCCCAGCGCCAACATCAAGTTCGACCTGGACGACAAGCTGGTGCTGCGCGTAGCGGCCTCGCAGACCCAGACCCTGCCCGATTACTCGGCACTGGGTGCATCGTCCTACGGTTCGGATCTGAACCGGACCGGCGGCGGCGGCAATCCGAACCTGAAGCCGACCCTGTCCACCAACCTGGATGCCAATCTGGAGTGGTACTTCATGCCGCGCGGCCTGCTGTCGATCGGTGCGTACCACATGGACCTGAAGGACTACATCGCCTTCGACGTGGTTTCGCGCCAGCTGTACAGCGAACTGACCAACCAGCTTGAGACCTACCAGATCTCCACCCCGATCAATGCCGACGGCAAGGTCACGGGTGTGGAAGTGGCTTATGAGCAGCCGATCGGCGAGTACTTCGGCGTCAATGCCAACTACACCTACGCCAACGGCAGCACCGCGCACACCTGGTCGGACGGCTCGCACAACCTGCTGGGCACCTCGAAGAACACCTACAACGTAGGTGCCTACTTCGAGAACGAGCGCTTCGGCGCGCGGGTCAGCTACACCCACCGCTCCTCGTTCCTGATCAGCCTGTCGGGCACCAACCCGTACTACCAGGATGACTTCGGCACGCTGTCGGCGTCGCTGAGCTTCAAGGCCACCGACTGGCTGAGCATCAGCCTGGATGGCCTGAACCTCAACAACCCGACCTACAAGTACTACCAGACCGCGGCCATTCCGACCTCGTTCTACAGCAACGGTCGCCAGTACTACCTGAACTTCCGCTTCAAGTACTGATCCAACGGCAGCCTCATCGCCGAGTCGTGCACGCACGCCGGGCCTGGGTCATTCCGGGCCCGGCGTTTTTCATGTATAGCGAACATCGCACCCGATTCAAGGAGTCCTTCCGATGACGAAGCCCACCCGCGCCAGGATGCGCAGCCTTCTGTTGCTGGGCAGCCTGCTGGCCGCCCTGCCCGTGCTGCCGGCACTGGCCGCCGATGCCCCGGCACTCGATACCGGCCCCGGACCGCAGTTGCGCGCCGGCAGCCTGATGTTGATTCCCGCACCGGCCAACGTGCAGCGAGGCAACGGCGCGGGCATCACTGTCGGCGCGGGCACCGTGTTGCATGCCGATGGCGAAGCCGCACAGCGCGTCGCTGCACAGTTCGCCGATCTGCTGGCGCGCAGTGGTGGGCCGCGCCTGGCAGTGGCCAACGGCAAGGCCGTCACCAAGGGCGGCAGCATCCGCTTCCAGATCGTGCCGACCTTCCGCGACAGTGGCGAGGGCTACACGCTGGAAAGCACCGCGCAGGGCGTGGTGGTGCAGGCCGGCAACGAGTCCGGCCTGTTCTACGGCGCCACCACGCTGGCCCAGCTCGCCACCGGCGGCAGCAACGGCGTGCTGCCGGCCGTGCAGATCCAGGATGCGCCGCGTTTCAGCTGGCGCGGCTTCATGCTCGACTCGGCGCGGCACTTCCAGAGCCTGGACGAGATCAAGCGCGTGCTCGATGCGATGGCCGCGCACAAGCTCAACACCTTCCATTGGCACCTGACCGACGACCAGGGCTGGCGCATGGAGATCAAGCGCTACCCGAGGCTGACCGAGGTCGGCAGCTGCCGACTGCCGGCCGGTGACGGCGGCATCGATCCGGTCAGCGGCAAGGAGCATCCGTACTGCGGCTTCTATTCGCAGGACCAGATCCGCGAAGTGATCGCGTACGCGGCCGCGCTGCATATCCAGGTGATTCCGGAGATCGATGTCCCCGGCCACGCCACCGCTGCCATCGCTGCCTATCCGGAACTTGGCACGATCAACACGCCACTGAAGCCGTTGAGCGAATGGGGCGTGTTCCCGAACCTGTTCAACGTCGAGGACGGCACCGTTACCTTCCTGGAAAACGTGCTGGAAGAAGTCATCGCCCTGTTCCCGGCCAGGTATGTGCATGTGGGTGGCGACGAGGCGGTGAAGGACCAGTGGGAGGCATCAAAACAGGTGCAGCAGCGCATGCGCGCGCTCGGCATCAAGGATGAGATGGCCATGCAGAGCCACATCATCAAGCGCCTGGAAACCTTCCTGGAACAACACGACCGCCGCCTGATCGGCTGGGACGAAATCCTTGAGGGCGGCCTGCCGCCGCAGGCCACGGTAATGTCCTGGCGCGGCACCGAAGGCGGCCTTGCTGCGGCCAGCGCCGGCCACGATGTGGTGATGTCGCCGGTCAGTCACCTGTACTTGGATTACCTGCAGACGGCCTCGCCAAACGAACCGCCGGGCCGGCCGACGCAGGTGAACCTGGCCAAGCTCTACAACTACGAACCGGTGCCGGCCGAACTGGCCGCCGACAAGCGCGGGCACATCCTCGGCCTGCAGGCGAACATGTTCACCGAGCACACGCGCACCTACGCGCGTCTGCAGCACAACCTGTTCCCGCGCCTGGCCGCCGTGGCCGAGACCGGCTGGAGCACGCCGGAGCATCGCGATTTCCGCGACTTCCTGGCCCGCCTGCCCTCGCAGCTGCAGCGCTATCGCGCCTGGGGCCTGGCGTATGCGCAGACGCCGTTCGAAGTAGGCGTGGCCTACACCGATGACCGCGCGGCGAACACGGTGACCGTGTCACTGGCCAATCCGCTGGGCTATGAAGTGCGCTACAGCAACAACGGCCAGCCGGTGACCGCGCAGTCGCCGCTGTACCAGCAGCCTTTGACGTCCACGCTGCCAGCGACGGTGCAGGCGGCTGCGTTCTACCAGGGCCAGCCGCTGGCCGCGAAGCCGACGGAGGCGTCGTACACCACGCAGTCGCTGCTGTCGCGGCACAGCGAGGAACTGCGCAGCTGTGTCGGTGAGAAGGGCCTGGTACTGCGCCTGGAAGACGATGGTCCGCGCGAAGGTGCGCGTGCGGTGTTCACCGTCGATATCTTCCAGCCCTGCTGGCGTTGGCCGCAGGCGCAGTTCGATGGCATCGGCAGCGTGGAAGTGCGTGCGGGCCGCATTCCGTACTACTTCCAGCTGGCCCATGACGAGCCGAAGCGCCGCTTCGAGAAGGCCCGGAGCGCGCACGGCGAAATGCTGATCCGTCGCGGTGACTGCACGGGCAAGGTACTGGCGCAGGTGCCGCTGCCGGCGCAGACCAATGCAGACGGCTTCGTGACCCTGCGCGCGGATTTGCCGAAGGGCACCTCGGGTACGGGTGATCTGTGCATCAACTTCACCGGCGACACGCGCCCGGCGATGTGGGTGCTGGATGAGGTGACGCTTCGGTAGATGCCAACCCTGGTTGGCGCTTTACGGCGGGATCCACGCATGGCGTGGATCTACCGGTAGACGCCAACCTTGGTTGGCACGCCTTTACCCCCGCCAGCGCAGCAGGATGTCGCGCAGCGGGGTCAATGCGGTGGCCATCCCCGCCAACACGCCAATGGTGTTGGCCACCGCATCCATCGGATCAGCCATGCGATTGCTGGTCAACGCGCCCTGCGCGAACTCGATGCCGACGCCCATCAGTACCAGGCCAGCCCCCACCCACAGCAGTGGGCGGCCACGCCGGAACAACTGCACCGCGCTGCCGGCCAGGATGAAATAGGCCAGGAAATGCTCGCCCTTGTCGCTGTTTTCCGGCAGCGGGATCGGCGGTGGCGGAATCAGGCAGACCACGATCACCGTCAGCACCGCCAACACCCACAACGCGCTCCACAAGCGTGGCCGCCGCAGCGGTTTGATCACCGGCAACGCTGCACTCACAGGCGCCAGCTCAGGTCACCCAGTTCGAAGGCCGGTTCGAAATCGACGTCGCGCTGCAGGCCAATGGCCTGGAACCGCTCGCCCATCTCCGTTGGCAGGGTCAGCTTCTTCACCTGGTCGCGCAGCTGGATGCGGCCCACTTCATCGGTGCGCTCCTCGGCCAGGGTCAGCACCTGGTCCAGGCCGTTGCCAAGCAGGAAACTGGCCTGGCTGCAGTAACCGGCCAGCTCGAAACCGCCGTGCAGGCCGGCCTCGGCCATGGCAGTGAAATCGACCGACGCGGTGATGTCCTGCAGGCCCGGCCAACGATGGATCTCGTTGTGCACGTGATGGCGGTAGAACGCGCGCACGGTGCCGTCATCGCGCTCTTCCTGGTAGAACTCGCCCCGGTTGTAGCCGTAATCGACGAACAGCATCGCGCCGCGGCGCAGGCCACCGGCCACCGCCTGCAGCCAGTACGGCAGCTGCGGCAGCACCTCGGAACGGTAGCCATCGGCAAAGGGCTTTTCCAGATAACGTTCGAGATGGCGCACCGCGCCGTTGAGCAGCACGTCGGCCGGCTGCGCGCCACGGATGAAATTGCCCTGCCCGTCCAGTTCGACGGTTTCCTCATACACCTCGCCGTCCTTGATGAGGAAGCGCGGTGTCGGCAGCGCATCGATCACCTCGTTGGCGAACACCACGCCGTCCCAGTCGTCCTCGAACGGGCGATCAAGCCACTCCACCCGGCTGGCCAGCTCAGGCGGCAGGTTCTGCTGCAGACGCTCCTGCTGGCGCTGGCGCAGGTCCGCGCTGGGCTCGAGAATCGCGTAACGGGCCGGCAACGCGTCCAGCTCGGCCAGGCGCAGCAGCACCGCCTCGGCGAAGGCGCCGGTGCCGCCGCCCAGTTCCAGCATCCGTGCGTGCGCATCGAGCTGGCCGAACACCGGCGCCAGCGCATTGGCCACGCTGCCGGCGAACAGGCTGCCGAGTTCTGGTGCGGTGGTGAAATCGCCGCTGCCGCCGAATTTGCTGGCACCGGCGCTGTAGTAGCCCCAGCCCGGCGTGTACAGGCACAGCTCCATGAAGCGGGAGAATGGCATCGCCCCACCCTGTGCGAGGATCTCGGCACGCAGGGCGGCGGCCAGTTGATCGCTGTGGGCCTGGGCATCGGCTTCGGGCAGGGGGAAGGTAGGCTGCATGGCGTCTTCGAATGCGGTGACAATGGTGCACAGGATAGCCGAGCCTTGGAGGACCCTCGATGAGTGACACCGCCCCCGTGGCCCTGATCACCGGCAGCGCACGCCGGATCGGCGCAGCCATCGCCCGCCAGTTCCACGCCTGTGGCTGGTCAGTGGTGCTGCACGCGCATACCTCCAGCGCCGAACTGCAGCAGGCCGCCTTCAACCTGGACAACGAGCGCCCCGGCAGCGTGCTGGCGTTGCAGGCCGACCTGCGCGACGCCGATGCCCTGGCCGATCTGGTCGAGCAGGCGGTCACCCACTTCGGCCGCCTGGATGCGCTGGTCAACAACGCCTCCAACTTCTTCCCCACCCCGCTCGGCCAGGTCACCGCCGAGGCGATGGACGAGCTGTACGCGGTCAACGCGCGCGCGCCGCTGCTGCTGGCCCAGGCCGCCGCGCCTTACCTGCGCCGCCAGCACGGCTGCATCGTCAACCTGACCGACCTGCACGGCACCGACCCGATGCGCGACCACATTGCCTACACGATGGCCAAGGCGGCGCTGGAAATGGCGACCCGCTCGCTGGCGCTGGAACTGGCGCCGAAGGTGCGGGTGAACGCGGTGGCACCCGGTGCGATCCTGTGGCCGGAACAGGGCAAGGACGACTTCGCCCGCGAGGCGCTGCTGGCGCGCACGCCGCTGGCGCGGATCGGCACCGTCGAGGAAATCGCTGAAGCGGTGTACTGGCTGGCGGCCGAGGCCAGCTTCGTCACCGGCCACACGTTGCGCGTGGATGGTGGGCGTACGGTCAGCTGAAATGCTGCCGGCCAGCGGCCGGCACTACCGG
>NZ_JBFRFE010000154.1:0-7639 GCF_052114665.1 Stenotrophomonas sp. 2YAF22
GGCTGGTTAGAATGCTGGCCTGTCACGCCGGAGGTCGCGGGTTCGAGTCCCGTCCGCTCCGCCAACTCTAAGAGCCCTCGACGCAAGTCGGGGGCTTTTTCTTTGTGTCGTTTTCATCTTTTGATGCACGCGATCGTGTCGATTGCCGGGGCAGGGTGGCGCCAGGCCCCACCGGCACTGCTTTTGGTCCACGCCGCGAAGCGGGTTACACTGCCGGGCTCGCCAATCAAGCCTTGTGATTCCTCACCATGCTGCAGAAACTCCGCGACAAGACCTCAGGCTGGATCGTCACCGTGATCCTGGGGCTGCTGATGATTCCGTTCCTGTTCGTCATCGACAACAGCTACCTCGGTGGCGTCGGCGCACAGAACGTAGCCAAGGTTTCGGCACCGCCGACCTGGTGGCGCTCGGCACCGTCCTGGTGGCCGGTGCGCATGATGTGGCAGCACCATGAGATCAGCGCACAGGACTTCCGCACCCGTTTCGAACAGGAACGCATGCGCGAACGCCAGCAGCAGGGCGAGAACTTCGACCCGCGCGCGTTCGAAAGCACCGAGAACAAGCTGGCCGTACTCGACCAGTTGATCGACGAGCAGGTCGTGCGCCTGGTCGGTGAGCAGGCCGGTGTCGTGATTGGCGACGGCGCTGTGCGCGAATACATCACCACCATCCCGGGCTTCCTGGGCGCCGACGGCAAGTTCAGCGAGAGCAATTACCGCCTGGCCCTGGCCGGTGGCAATCCGCCGCGCACTCCGACCCAGTTCCAGGAACTGGTGCGTGAGAGCCTGCAGCAGTCGGTGATCCCGTCGGGCCTGCAGAATTCCGGCTTTGTCACCCAGGCTGAGACCGAGCGTCTGTTGAAGCTGCTGGGCGAGACCCGCGATGTGGAACTGGCCGCGCTGCCGGAAGTTCCGGCTGATACCGCGCCGGTGACCGATGCGCAGATCAAGCAGTGGTACGACAGCCATGGCAAGGATTTCCGCCAGGCCGAGTCGGTATCGCTGGAATATGTCGAGCTCAATGGTGCCAACCTGCCGGCGCCGACCGCGGCCGACGAGGCAACCCTGCGCAAGCGCTACGACGACGAGAAGGCCAAGTTCACCACGCCGGAACAGCGTCAGGCGGCGCACATCCTGATCACCGGCGATGGTGCTGAAGCCAAGGCCGCCAAGCTGGCTGTCGAAGCAAAGGCGGCAGGTGCAGATTTTGCCGCGCTGGCCAAGGCGAACTCGGAAGATCCCGGTTCCAAGGCGCAGGGCGGTGACCTGGGCTGGGTGGAACGTGGCGCGATGGTCAAGCCGTTTGAAGACGCGCTGTTTGGCGCCAAGGCGGGTGAGGTGATCGGCCCGGTCAAGACCGACTTCGGCTACCACATCATCAAGGTCGCTGCGGTTCGTGGCGGCGAGGGCAAGTCGTTTGAAGAAGTACGCGACACCTTGGCTGCCGAGCAGCTGAAGGCCGACGGCGAGCGCGGCTTCAACGATCTGGCAGGCCGCCTGGTCGATGCCATCAACAAAAGCCCGAGCGACCTGGCTGCAGCCGCCAAGGATGYCGGCCTGTCGATGCAGACGCTGGGCCCGATCACGCGCACGACCGCTACCGGCATTGCCGCTGATCCGGCCGTGCTGCGTGCCGCCTTCTCCGACGTCCTAGTGCAGGACGGTACCGCCAGCGATCCGATCGCCCTGGGCGGCAGCAGCAACCACAGCGTGGTGATCCGCGTTGCCGCGCATACCCCGGAGCAGGCGCTGCCGCTGGACAAGGCGCGTGAGCAGGTGATCGCCGCGATCCGTGCCGACCGTCAGCGCCAGGCCGGTGACAAGGCCGCCGATGCCCTGTTGGCCAAGCTGAAGGCGGGCGCCACCCTGCAGTCGCTGGCTGCCAGCGAGAAGCTGCAGCTGAGCCCGATGCCGGGCCTGCCGCGTAGCCAGCCGGTGCCGACCCCGGAGATCAACCGTGCGATCTTCAGCGCCCCGCTGCCTGCCGAAGGCAAGCCGAGCTACGGCAAGATCGACGTCAACGGCCATGCACTGGTCTTCGCGGTGAACAAGGTCAATCCGGGTGACATCAAGGAAGTGACCGCCGAGCAGCAGAAGCAGCTGAAGGACCAGCTGAGCCAGATCGACGGCATGGCTGCTGCCAAGGCCTACATCGACGCGATGCGCAAGCGCTTCCTGGTGCAGACCACCGAAGCGAACCTGTAAGCCTTCTGGTGAGCAGGAACGAAAAGGCCCGGCATTGCCGGGCCTTTTTTGTTGTCGCAACCCTGATCGATCCGTGACCTGCGCGATGAGCGCCGACCAAGGTCGGCCGCTACCAGAAGCGAAGCGACCTGCTCCTGCTCTTCATCTTCCAATCCGTGGGTGCCACCGGAAACCATCAGGGGACGGGCGGGGTGGGCGCGAGGGGGTGTCCGCGGCATGGATGCCGCGGCCAAGCCCCCAAGGATGGGTTCACGGCGTCCCCCGTGGGTCCACCTCGCTCGTCCCAACTCATGAATGCTGCTGCCGCCACCCGCGAGGGGCTTCGCCGTTGGCCGGAAACCGCGCGTCAGCGCCGCGCCGACCTCAATCCTCGACGCGCAATACCGCGCCTGGCTTCAGCACGCTGCTGCCGCTCAAGCCGTTCAGCGACAGCAGTGCCTTTACCGGCATGCCGTAGCGACGGGCGATGGTCCACGCCGATTCGCCGTTGCGCACGGTGTGGCGACGGTTGCGCGGGCGATCAGCAGCCGATGCGACCACCTTTGCCACCTGCGGGCTCGGCGCGGCGCTGGCGGTGCTGGCCACTGCGGTGGCAACGGCCGTGCTGGCGATGTCGGCAACGTCCGCGTTGGACGCCGAAACCGGGGCCAGTACGCGGGCCGTGCCCGACGGGCGGTTGCCGGCGGCCAGTGCCGGATTCAGGCGGGCGATCTTCGCCGGGTCCAGCGCGCGCTGAGCGGCCCACTGCTGGACGCTGGTGCCCGCCGGCAGGGTGTGGTCCTTCAGCACCGGCACGGTGCGGTCCAGCGAGGCCATCACGCCAGGCTGATCTTCCACGTCTTCCAGCACGCAGGCCAGGGCATGCAGCTTCTCGACGTAGGCATGGGTGACCGGCGACAGCCCGGGCAGGCCGGCCGGCTTGGCGTTCTGCGCATTCATGCCGGCCTTGCGCATGGACTGCAGCACGCGGTATTCACCGGCGTTGTAGGCCATCGTGGCCAGGCGCCAGTCACCGCCGAACATGCCATGCAGGGTCTTCAGGTAGCGCACGGCGGCCTGGGTGGACTCCACTGCCGACAGTCGGCCGTCGTAGTTGTTGCTCATCGGTACGCGATGGTTGCGTGCCGTGGTGGCGATGAACTGCCACAGGCCGGTCGGGCCGCTGCCGTTGCGGGCATTGGGCCGGTAGCCACTTTCGACGAAGGGAATCAGGGCGAATTCGGTGGGCAGGTTGGCTTTGCGCAGCTCTTCGACCACATAGCCGAACAGCACCAGCGCGTCGTCATCCTGGTTGGCCAACCGCGAAGGCGCATGGGCGAACTGCTTCTGCCAGCGTGGGCTGGTGGCTTCGGCGTCACAGGTGGGTTCTGCAAGGCCGTCGCGGAAGCTGGAGAAGATCTCCTGGCCGTTACGTACCGATGCGGCCGGCAGCGTTGACGGATCCAGCGGCAGGGCGGAGGCGGCGGTCAGGTTCTGGCTGATGCCGGCGCCCAGCGATTGTGCGCCGGCAGTTCCGGCCAACCCCAGGACGAGACCCAGGGCCAGCGGCAGACTTCGGCGACTCATGCGCGGAAGCCGTCTTTCCAGTGCCGGAGACCGGCCATGACGTCGACGTCGTCCACGACTTCGCGCCCCAGGTGCGCCGACACGGCCGCGCGGATGGGCGCCGTGTGGGTACGCAGGAACGGATTGCAGGCAATTTCATCGGCCAGGGATACTGGCAGGGTGGAACGGTCATCGCGGCGCATGGCCAAAGCCTCCTCTTGGCGCTGCAACAAGGCAGCGTTGGCGGGGTCGACATGCCGCGCGAAGACGGCATTTGACACGGTGTACTCGTGAGCGCAACACAGCAGCAGTTGCGCGGGCAGGGCACCCAGCTTGCGCATCGATGCCAGCAACTGGGACGGCGTACCTTCGAACAGGCGTCCACAGCCCAGGCTGAACAACGAATCTCCGCTGAAAAGCTGTTCAGCGGTGTGAAACGCGATGTGGCTGCGGGTGTGCCCGGGGACGGATAGTACGTGGAACATCCGGCCCAGTGCCTGAACACGTTCACCTTCACCGACCCGCTCGGTGGCCATCGGGATGCGCTCGTCGACCGGTGCGACCACGCGCACGCCGGGGAAACGCGCCTGCAGCGCCGGTACACCGCCGATGTGATCGTCGTGGTGATGGGTGAGCAGGATGGTGTCCACGCGCACGCCTTGGGCAGCCAGCGCCAGTACCGGCGCAGCGTCGCCGGGATCGACGACCACGGCAGCTCCGTCGTCGGCGATCAGCATCCAAATGTAATTGTCCGCAAATGCGGGCAGGGCAGTCAGTCGCATAGAATTGGACCATGCCCGCGCTGCAGAGCACCCGTCAAGCGAGCCAGGCCCCGTGGTTCGACAGCGAACCGGCGGAGGCCTTGCGCGTGCTCGAACGACAACTGCTGTTGCCGCAGCTGTCGCTGCTGCCGACCCGGCCCTGGTTGTGGATCGCGCCCAGTGCCGCTTGGCTGGCTGATGCGCAGCTGGGCGGTCGGGGCCTGCGCCTGCATCGCGAGGGGACTGGGTACGCTGGCGATACCCGCTGTGCACTGCCGTTGCCGCTGCCCAACGAGAGCGTCAACGCCATCGTGCTGCAGCATGTGACCGTCGGTGATGCCGACCATCTGCTGGACGAATGCGAGCGCGTGTTGATGCCCGGTGGCCATCTATGGCTGACCAGCCTCAATCCGTTCAGCCCGTTCCGCACCCGCTGGCGCCAGCACGGGCTGGTGGTGCGCACGCCGCAGCGGATCCGCCAGCTGCTTGGGCGCCATGGGCTGGAATGCGAGGACATGCGTTACCTGGGGCCGATGTGGCAGGGTGCCGGCAGCCGCCGTCGCGGCGGCTGGGCCCCCCTGCGCGCGGCCTGCCTGTTCCACGCCGAAAAACGCACGCTGGCCCTGCCCGGGCCGACCCCGTTGCCCGTGCGCTGGCACGGCACCGTTGCTACCTGATCTGGAGTTGTATTGAAAACCATCGAAATCCACACCGACGGTTCCTGCCTCGGCAATCCCGGCCCCGGTGGCTGGGCCGCGCTGCTGCGCTACAAGGGGCATGAGCGCGAACTGAGCGGTGGTGAAGCCCATACCACCAACAATCGGATGGAGCTGATGGCGGCCATTTCCGGCCTGGAGTCGCTGACCGAACCCTGCGAGATCGTCCTCTACACCGATTCGCAGTACGTACGGCAGGGTCTGACCCAGTGGCTGCCGGGCTGGATCCGCAAGAACTGGAAGACCGCTGGCGGTGACCCGGTGAAGAACCGTGAACTGTGGGAGCGCCTGCAGGCCGCCACGCTGCGGCACCAGATCGACTGGCGCTGGGTGAAAGGCCATTCCGGCGACCCGGACAATGAACGTGTGGATACCCTGGCCCGCAACGCCGCGATCCAGATCCGCGACGGCAGCCCGGTAAACTGAGCCCATGCGTCAGATCATCCTTGATACCGAAACCACCGGCCTGGAGTGGAAGAAGGGCAACCGCGTCGTCGAAATCGGCTGCGTCGAGCTGTTCAAGCGCCGCCCGACCGGCAATACCTATCACCAGTACCTGAAGCCGGACTGCGAGTTCGAACAGGGCGCGCAGGAAGTCACCGGCCTGACCCTGGAATTCCTCGCCGACAAGCCGGAGTTCGCGCAGGTCGTGGAGGAGTTCCTGGCCTTCATCGATGGCGCCGAGCTGATCATCCACAACGCGGCGTTCGATCTGGGCTTCCTCGACAACGAGCTGTCCCTGCTCGGCGAGCAGTACGGCAAGATCACCGATCGCTGCACGGTGATCGATACCCTGGCGCTGGCACGCGAACGTTTCCCGGGCCAACGCAACTCGCTCGATGCCCTGTGCAAGCGGCTGGGTGTGGACAACTCGCACCGCGCCCTGCATGGCGGTCTGCTGGATGCGCAGATCCTGGGGGATGTGTACATCGCACTGACCTCGGGTCAGGAGGAGATCGGCTTCGGGCTGGGCGATGACGATGCCGGCGGTGCTGCGGCGTTGCAGGCGTTCGATGCGTCCAAGCTGCTGCCGCGGCCGCGCGTGGTGGCCACGCCGTCGGAGCAGGAAGCGCATGCGGCGCGTCTGGAACGGCTGCGCAAGAAGGCCGGCCACGCATTGTGGGACGGCCCTAAGGTGGAAGAGGCCGCGAGCGCGTAGGCGCAGCAATGGGGTGCGAAATGCAGCCACGCATGGCGTGGCTCTACTGTAGATCCACGCCATGCGTGGATGGCGTGGATCAGTGGCAGCGCACCAGGATCACGGTGATGTTGTCCGATGACGCGCCAGCGCAATCGCGCTGTCGCCCCACAATTTGCGCTGCAAATCGTGGGCCCCGTCTCACCAGCACCCATACCCCGCCGCTTCGCGGCCGCCCCCTGACTCAGGGGGCTTGCCTCCAGCCGGCTTCAGTGGCAGCGCACCAGGATCACGGTGATGTTGTCCGAGCCGCCGCCGTCGAGGGCGGTGGCGACCAGGCTGTCCACGCATTCCTGGGCGCTGGCATCGTCGAAGGCGAGGGTGCGGGCGATGCCGCGATCATCCACTTCCTCGGTCAGGCCATCACTGCACAGCAGCAACTGCATGCCCGGCCGCAGTTCGCCGCTGGTGGTTGCCACGTTCAGGTGTGCCGGGTCGGTGACGCCCAGTGCCTGGGTGACCACGTTGCGGTGGGGATGGGCGCGCGCCTGCTCGGCCGTCAGGTTGCCCTGCGCAACCAGTTCCTGCACCACGCTGTGGTCCTGGCTGAGCTGGGCAAGCTGGCCATCGCGCCACAGATAGGCGCGGCTGTCGCCGACCCAGGCCACTTCGTAACGGTTGCCCTGCACCCGTGCAGCGACCACGGTGGTGCCCATCGGCAGGCTGTCGTTGCGCCGGCGCGAGGCGCGGATGATCTCTTCGTCGGCGGTGCGGATCGCCTGCGCCAACGGCGCGCCACGGCGGATCTCACGCACGATGGTCTCGCGCGCCAGTGCGCTGGCCACTTCGCCGCAGGCGTGCCCGCCCATGCCGTCGGCTACCAGCCACAGGGCCAGCTCGCCGTCACCGTAATAGGTGTCCTCGTTGAGCTCGCGGCGCAGGCCGGGGTGGGTGAGATGTCCGAATTCGATCATGGTGGGTGCTGGGCGAGGGGGTAATGCCGGGGAGAACGGCATCATCACGGCCAAGCGGACATCCGGCAAGCCATGCAGTCAGGAAAATTTCACTTCATTGGGCGCAATGACTTGTCGTCAGCCGCGCTTCCTCGTATGATGCGCGTCCCCGGTTCGCCGGGGAACATCTGGAGAGGTGGCAGAGCGGTTGAATGTACCTGACTCGAAATCAGGCAGGCGTTTATAGCGCCTCGGGGGTTCGAATCCCCCCCTCTCCGCCAGATTAAAAAAGAAGGGCTGCCGAAAGGCAGCCCTTCTTTTT
>NZ_JBFRFE010000155.1:0-7613 GCF_052114665.1 Stenotrophomonas sp. 2YAF22
ACGTGCAGGCAGGGCGCGAGCTGCTGGAGCGCGAACTGAAGCGGCTGGGCCTGCAGCATTCGGACCTGTCCGCGGCGGCGAAGAAGTTCCATGCCGACAGTGTCGACGACCTCTACATCCAGGTCGCCCTGGGTGATACCGGCCCCAACCAGGTCAGCCGTTCGCTGCTGGAAGCCGAGCGTGCGGCCAGCCAGCCGGCGCCGACGTCGGCATTGCCGCGGCCGACCGCGCGCCGCGAGAACCTGGGCAAGTCCAAGTTCACCGTACAGGGCGTGGGCAACCTGCTGGTGCAGCTGGCGCGTTGCTGCCAGCCGGTGGCGGGCGAACCGATTGTCGGCTACCTGACCCGTAGCCGGGGTGTCACGGTGCATCGTGCAGACTGCGTGGCACTGGCGCGGCTGGCTGCGACCAGCCCGCAGCGGATCCTGCCGGTGGAATGGGGCCAGGCCGGCGGTGGCTATGAAGTGGACGTGGTGGTCGACGCAGTGGACCGCCGCTGGCTGCTGAAGGACATCACCAACCTGATCGCACAGGAAGACGCCTACGTGCTGGACATCCACAGCGACAACGTCCGCAACAGTGGCCGCGCGCATCTGCGCCTGCGGCTGAAGGTCAGCGACTACGGCCAGCTGTCGAATCTGCTGGGCAAGCTCGATGCGTTGCCCGGCGTCAGCGAGGCGCGTCGTCTGGGCTGAGCTTCACGCTGCCCCGGCTACCCTGCACGCATGGAACGCGAGCCCCCGCATCGCTCACAYGGCGCCGCACATCCGGCGCTCGATCGCGTTCGCCGTGAAAGCCGCTGGTGGTGGCTGCAGGCGCGCCATGCACGCCGGGTGTGGCGTTGGGCGCTGTTGACGGCTGCAGCCGTGTTCGTGCTGCTGGTGCTGGTGCGCAAACCGCTGGCGGACTGGTTCTGGGATGAGCCACAGATAGAGCAACTGCTGGCCGAGGGCGATCGCGCGCTGGCAGAAGGTCGCTTGACCGCGGGCGACGGCAGCGGCGCGCGAGAACGCTATCAGGCGGTACTGGCCCTGGATGGCGACCGTCCGCAGGCACGACAGGGCTTGGCCCGAACCGGTGCGGCAGCGCTGCAGCACTCACGCGAGCGGCTGCAGGCGGGCGACCTGGACGGCTGCGCGCAGGCGCTGGCGTTGGCGCGTGAGCTGCAGGTGCCGCGTGCCGAGGCAGACGCGGTGGCCCAGCAACTGCAGGCGCGTCGTCGTGCTGGGGCTGGCATCGGCGCCTTGCTTGCGCAGGCCCGCAATGCCTTTGCAGCGGGGCGGCTGGACGACGGCGACAGCAGTGCGTTGCCGTTGTTCCAGCGGGTGCTGACGCTGCAGCCGGACAACCTGCCTGCGCTGGAAGGTCGCGAGGATGCATTGAGCGACCTGCTGCAGCAGGCGCGTGCACAGGCCGCGCGCGGCGAATTGGCCACGGCGGCTGTGATCCTGCAGCGCGCACGTCAGTTCGATGCAGGTCATTCCGAGCTTCCTGCCAGCCAGGAAGCGCTCTCCCAGGCCGTCGATCAACGGCTGCAGCAGGGTCAGCGTGCGCTAAAACGGCAGCAGCTTGAGACGGCTGCGGATAGWTTCCAGGCCGTGCTGGCGGTCACGTCCGATGATCCCACTGCACTGCGTGGGCGCGAGCAGACCGTGCAGGCATTGCTGGCGCGCAGCCAGAAGCGGGCCGACGATTTCCAGTTCGAGGCGGCCGACAAGGATGCTGCGCTGGCGGCAGGTCTGGGTGCCTCGCAAGCGGCGCAGCAGCAGCTTGCACAGCGCCTGCAGCGTGCGCGGCAGGCACGCCAGTCGTTGCAGCAGCCGGGCATCAGCGCTGCCCAGCGTGAGCGCCAGCTGCGTGATCGGTTGCGCCAGATCGATCGCGCCGAGCGTGCCGGGCAGTGGATCACCCCCCCCGGGCACAGCGCCTTCGATGCGCTGCGCGAAGCGCAGGCACTGGCACCGCGCGACAGCCGGGTCAAGGCGGCGGCAGCGCGCCTGCTGCCCGCCAGCAGGTCCTGTTTCGATGACAACCTGCGACAGAACCGGGTGCAGGCCGCAGGTGCCTGCCTGCAAGCGTGGCAGACCCTGGCGCCGACGGCCGCAGGATTGCCCGATGCGCGTTCCCGCCTGGCCCAGCGCTGGCTGGCGATCGGCAGCGAACGGCTGGGTCGTGGTGATGTGGAATTTGCCGCCTCGGCCGTGGAGCAGGTGCGGCGGTTGCAGCCGGATCTGGCCGAGCTTGCCGCGTTCGAGGACCGCCTGCGGCACGCAGGCGGCCACATCGACTAGTCGAAGAACACCCGCTGCACGGTTGCCGATGCGGCATCCAGCGAGAAATGTTCGGCCACGTTGGCCAAGCCAGCGGCGGCCAGCTGCTGCCAGAGCACAGGGTCCTGGTACAGGCGGACCACCGCATCGGCAAAGCCCGCTGCATCGTCGGCCACCAGCACGTCCTGGCCGGCACGCAGGTGCATGCCTTCCACCGCGCAGGTGGTGCCGACCACGGGCTGGCCATGGGCCATGCTCAGGTTGATCTTGCCCTTCACGCCGGCGCCGAAACGCAGCGGCGCGATGGCGATCCGGGCACCGTCCATGTACGGAACGATGTCTTCGACGAAGCCATGCATCACTACGCCCGGCTGGTTGGCTGCCAGGGCAAGCAGCGTGTCCGGTGCACCGGCACCGATGCAATGCAGGCGCACCTGCGGCAGCGCCGCGCGGACGTGCGGGAACACATCGCCGATGAACCACTCCATCGCATCCAGGTTCGGCGGATGGCGGAAGCCGCCGACGAACACCAGGTCGTGGCGCTGCGCGAACGGTGCACCCGTGCCGGCGACCTCATGCAGGTTGGAGATCAGCTCCACCCGGACCTGGGGCGCATCGGCCTGCAGCTGTTCGCGCTCGGCGGCGCTGACCAGCACGGTGATGTCGCACCGGTCCATCACTGCCAGTTCGCTGGCGCGGGTGCGTTCGGCGTTGCGCAGCAGGCCAGCATCGCCCGCCACTTCCGCACCCCTGCGTTCGCGCAGGTAGTGCAGGTCGACGGTGTCGAACACGGTGCGGGCCTGCGGCGCATAGCGCTCAAGCAGCGGCAGGCATTCATTGGCGACGTGGTGGCGCACCATCATCACCACGTTGAAGCGGGTGCCGTGGCTGCGCAGCCAGCCTGCAACACCGTCCAGGAAGGGCGTATACCAGACTTCCACGCCCATCCGCTGCAGGGCTTCGGTCGCCACGCCGCCGTGTTCGCGCCGGGTGGGCACGAACACCACGTGGGCGCCGCCCTGCAGCAGCAGGCGGATCAGGTTGACCTGCCGCAGCGAGCCGGAGTCGCGCTCCGGGCGCGGCACTTCCTCATCCAGGATCAACACCTGGCGACGGCCGCGCAGCAGCAGCGCCGGCGAAGGTACCTCGCCGAGCTTCGGATGGGAGGCCAGTTCAGCGGCCCATCTGGCTGCGAAAATACCTTGGTTGCGTAACTGGTAGGCCTTCACGCCGCTGCCGGTATCGGTGCCATTGCTGGTGCCTTCATCGTGGATCACCCGGCTGGCCGGTTGCACCAGCACGCGCAGGCCCTGTGCCCGCACGCGGAAGGCCAGGTCGGTATCTTCGTAGTAGGCGGGCTTGTAGCGGGTGTCGAAACCGCCCAGCTGCTGCCACAGGGCACGCGGCAGCATCAGCGCGGCGCCGGAGCAGTAATCGACGTCGCGCAGGCTGGCGAAGCGGGGATCATCGGCGGCTTCGAAACGGCCGTAGCTCCAGCCGCTGCCATCGCTGAAGATCACCCCGCCCGATTCCTGCAGGCGGCCGTCGGGGTACAGCAGCTGGCTGCCGACCAGACCGGCATCGGCGACGGTCGCAAAGGTGTCCAGCAATGCCTCCAGCCAGCCCGGCTGCGGCACGGTATCGTTGTTGAGCAGCACCACATAGTGGCCGCGCGTGCGCGACACGCCATCGTTGCAGGCCTCGATGAAACCACCGTTGTGCTCGCGGACTTCGTAGCGCAGGCCACTGATCTGCGGCATCCACTGCACCGTTGCGTCGCTGCTGCCGTCGTCCACCACCAGGATTTCGCAGGCCACCGACGGCGGGTGCGCGGCCAGGGCGCGCAGGCAGGCCAGGGTATGGTCGACGTGGTTGTACACCGGAATGACGATGCTGACGTCCGGGGTATCGCTGGTGGGCACCGCAAAGGGAGCGAACGGCTGTGCCGGTGGCAGGTAGAGCGGCTTGCGCGGTGCCGGCACCGCGCGCTGGGCGTGGACCMGGATCCGCTGCCATGTGGCCCGCCAGCCGCGGGTGCGCAGGCTGGCCAGGCTGCGGCGGGCCAAGCCGGTCAGGCGATTGATCAGGTAGCGGATTTCGGCCAGGGACATCGCCATCCGGTTGCAACTCCAGCTTAAGCAGGGGGGCCGGGAGAATTCGCCTGCCGCAGCGGCTGGGGTAGACTCGCCAGACCCTACATTGTCGCATTCCCGTGCCCCGACGCTACGATTCAGACGATATCGACGATTTCGACGACGACGACCAGCAGGACACCGGTCCGCTCTGGCGCCGCCGGCTGATCACCTGGAGCATGGCGGCGGTCGCGTTGGGATTGGGTTTCCTGATCCCCTATACGCTGTACCTGAACCAACAGGTGACGCAGCGCTTCGGTGAACTGCGCTGGCARATCCCGACGCGCGTCTATGCACGCCCGCTGGTGCTGATGCCCGGCAAGGCGATGGATGCGGCAACCCTGAAGACCGAACTGGCCGCCTCGGCCTATCGCGATGATGGCCAGGGCAAGGATCCGGCAACCTATGCGGTGCAGGGCGGGCGCTTCGTCATCTCCAGCCGCGGTTACAACGATGTCGATGGCCACGTTGCTGCGCGCCGGGTCGAGCTGTCGCTGTCCGGCGGCAGCATCGCCTCGCTGCGCGACGCCGACAGCCGCAAGGCGCTGAAGGCAGCCCGCATGGATCCTGCGCGCATCGCCACGCTGTATGGGCAGAAGCAGGAAGAGCGCCGCCTGATCCGCATGAACGAGGCCCCGGACCTGTTGGTCACTGGCCTGCAGGCGGTCGAGGACAAGGACTTCAACCGCCATCACGGCATCGATCTGTCCGGCATCGCACGCGCGGTCTGGGTGACTGTCCGCTCCGGTGGGCAGAGCCGCCAGGGTGCTTCCACCCTGACCCAGCAGCTGGCCCGCAGCGGCCTGCTGGGAATCGGCAAGGAACAGACCGTCACCCGCAAGTTCAACGAGGTGCTGTATGCGTTGATCATGGAAGCGCGCTATGACAAGCGCACCATCTTCGAGGCGTACCTCAACCAGGTGTATCTGGGCCAGCGCGGCAGCCAGGCGATCCACGGCATGTCCTCCGGTGCCGAGTTCTGGTTCGGCCGCGATCTCTCCTCGCTGGAAACCGAGCAGATCGCGCTGTTGATCGGCCTGGTCAAGGGGCCGTCCTACTACGACCCGCGGCGTAATCCCGAGCGGGCGCTGGACCGTCGCAACTTCGTGCTGGGCAAACTGCACGAGGCGACCTTGATCGATGATGCCGAGTACCAGCGTGCGTTGAAGGCGCCGCTGGGCGTGCCCAAGACCCCGGGCCTGGTGGCGGCCAACCGCTTCCCGGCCTACGTCGACCTGGTGCGTCGCCAGCTTGCCCACGACTATCCGGAATCGGCCCTGCAGGGCGCCGGCCTGAGCGTGATGAGTGGTATGTCGCCGTCCGCACAGGCCTATGCCGAAGGCGCGGTCACGCGCACCATCAAGTCGCTGGAAAGCAAGCGTCGCCCCGAGCTGCAGGCCGGCCTGGTGATGACCGACGTGCACAACGGTGACGTGGTGGCGGTGATCGGCAGCCGCGAAGTGTCCGAGGTCGGCTTCAACCGTGCCATCGAGGCGCAGCGCCCGGTCGGCTCGCTGCTCAAGCCGTTCGTGTACCTGCTCGCGCTCGCGCAGCCGGACCGCTATTCGCTGGCCAGCTGGGTCGATGATTCACCGGTGACCGTGCAGCTCAGCCGCGGCCGCAACTGGAACCCCGGCAATGCGGACAACCGCAGCCACGGCACCGTGCGCCTGATCGATGCGCTCGCCCACTCCTACAACCAGGCGACGGTACGGGTGGGCATGCAGGTCGGCCCGGAACGGGTGACGCAGCTGATCCACGTGCTGGCCGGCATCAAGGCCGAGGCGAACCCGGCGGTGATCCTCGGCTCGACCGACCAGAGCCCGTACGCGATGGCGCAGCTGTACCAGTTCCTGGCATCGGGCGGCGAGATCCAGCCGCTGCACGCGGTGCGTGGCGTCCTTGATCCGCAGGGCAAGCTGCTCAAGCGCTACGACAAGACCCCTGCACCGGCACAGGAAGGTGACTCGATTGCCGCCAACCTGATCAGCATCGGCCTGCAGCAGGTGGTGGCCAGTGGTACCGCGCAGCGTTTGAACGCCGATGGCCTGGGCCGCCTGCAGCCGGCCGGCAAGACCGGCACCACCAACGATGGCCGCGACAGCTGGTATGCCGGTTACACCGGCGATCACCTGGCGGTGATCTGGATGGGCAACGATCAGAACGAACAGGCTGGCCTGTACGGCGCCACCGGCGCGATGCGGGTGTGGTCGGGCATCTTCCAGCGCCTGCCGACGGCGCCGTTGAAGGTCAGCAACAAGGGCCTCGACTGGCAGCCGGTTGCCGCTACGGGAACCAACAGCACCGATGAAGGGTGCCCGGGTGCCCGCCGCTTCCCGTTCGTGGTGGGCTATGCGCCTGCGTATGAACCTTGCGCACCGGCGGCCTTGCCGGACGCGCAGGGCGGTGCGGAAGGCGAGGGCGGCGGCTGGCGCAGCTGGTTCGGCCTTGACCGTAAGCCCGAACCCGCTGCTGAACCTGCCGCAGCACCCGCTGCAGCGACTCCTCCTCCAAGCCGATGATGCCGATGACTATCCGTTCGCTGTTCCAGCCCTTGGTCCTGAGTGGCCTCAGCCTGGCCCTGGCGGCCTGCGTGAGCAGCGCGCCGCAGGTGGTCAAGCCGGTGGATACCACCACGCCCGCACAGCGGCTGGCAGCCGTGGAAGCCGCAGCCGGGCCGGATGACAAGGAACTGTCGGTGCAGCCACTGCGCGATTCCCAGGTTGAGGATCTGCGGCAGACGGCGCTGACCCAGCGCAAGGCCAATGATCTGGCTGGCGCGGCCGGCAGCCTGGACCAGGCGTTGCAGATCGTGGCCGGTGATCCGTCGGTATTGCAGGAACGCGCGGAACTGGCGCTGCTGCAGGGCCAGTGGGCGGAGGCGGAAACGTTCGCACGCAAGGCTGTGGACCTTGGCTCGAAGACGGGGCCGTTGTGCCGTCGGCACTGGGCGACGATCGAGCAGGCGCGCCTGGCGCGGGGCGAGAAGGAGAATGCGGTGTCCGCGCACGCGCAGATTGAAGGCTGCACGGTGCCGGGGATCAAGCGGTACTGAGTTTCCAGCCAACGGCGCAGCCCCTCGTGGCTGGCTGCCTGGTCGCGCAAAAGCCGCGCTGGGCCGGGCAGGTTGGATTCGCGGGGGACGCCGTGAACCCATCCCTGGGGGCTTGGCCGCGGCATCCATGCCGCGGACACCCCCGCGAACCCAACC
>NZ_JBFRFE010000156.1:0-7595 GCF_052114665.1 Stenotrophomonas sp. 2YAF22
GGGCAGGACGCCCAACCCCGGTCTTGCCGTGTGCGCAGGACAGCGCACACGAGCAAGCCGCTGCCAAGCCCCCAGGGACGGGTTTACGGCGTGTCCCGGGCAGCCTCACCCGCCCGGGCCCTTCCGCAAACCGACAGGTCCGCCGGCAACGCCTTGAACCTTACAGCGCCTCGAAAATGCCGGCCGCACCCATGCCGGTGCCGATGCACATCGTCACCATGCCGTACTTCTGCTGGCGACGGCGCAKGCCGTGCAGCAGGGTCGCGGTACGGATCGCGCCGGTCGCACCCAGCGGGTGGCCCAGGGCAATCGCGCCGCCCAGCGGGTTGACCTTGCTCGGGTCCAGGCCGCAGTCACGGATGACGGCCAGCGACTGCGCGGCGAAGGCTTCGTTGAGCTCGATCCAGTCCAGCTGGTCCTGGGTCAGGCCGGCCTGCTTCAGTGCCTTCGGAATCGCGGCGATCGGGCCGATGCCCATCACTTCCGGGCGCACGCCGGCCACCGAGAAGCTGACGAAACGGGCCAGCGGGGTCAGGCCGTAATCCTTGATTGCCTGTTCCGACGCCAGCAGTACCGCGCCGGCGCCATCGCTCATCTGCGAGGAGTTGCCGGCAGTGACGGTGCCGCCGAACTGGCCGTTGCGGAACACCGGGCGCAGCTTGGCCAGGCCTTCAGCGGAGGAATCCGGGCGCGGGCCTTCGTCGGTGTCGGCCACCTTGTTGCGGGTGATGATGCGCTTGCCGTCGGCCAGGTCAGGCTGGTGCGAGACGATCTCGTACGGGCTGATCTCGTCCTTGAAGTCGCCGTTCTGGATGGCGGCCATGGCCTTCTGGTGCGAGGCCAGGGCGAACGCGTCCTGTTCTTCGCGCGAGACCTTCCACTCTTCAGCGACCTTCTCGGCGGTGATGCCCATGCCGTAGGCGATGGCGACGTGGTCGTTGTCGAACACGCTCGGGGCCATCGCAATCTTGTTGCCCATCATCGGCACCATCGACATCGATTCGGTGCCGCCGGCCAGCATCAGGTCGGCGTTGCCAAGGCGGATCGCGTCGGCCGCCTGCGCCACGGCCTGCAGGCCGGAGGAGCAGAAGCGGTTCACGGTCTGCGCGGCGATGGTGTTCGGCAGGCCGGCCAGCAGCACGCCGATGCGGGCCACGTTCATGCCCTGCTCGGCTTCGGGCATCGCGCAGCCGATGATCGCGTCATCGATGCGGTTGACGTCCACGCCCGGCGCCTGCGCCACGACGCTGCGCAGCACGTGGGCGAGCATGTCGTCGGGGCGGGTGTTGCGGAACATGCCCTTGGGCGCCTTGCCAACCGGGGTACGGGTGGCGGCGACGATGTAGGCGTCCTGGATTTGCTTGGTCATTGCAGTGATCTCTTGAATAGGGGTTGGAAGAGGTTGCCGGCCAGCGGCCGGCACTACCGATGTCTTCCGTCAGTTCCGCAGCGGCTTGCCGGTCTTGAGCATGTGCGCGATGCGGGCCTGGGTCTTTTCCTGCTGGGCCAGTTCGACGAAGTGCTTGCGCTCCAGGGTCAGCAGCCACTCTTCGTCGACCAGGGTGCCGCGGTCGACCTTGCCGCCGCACAGCACGGTGGCGATGCGCTCGGCGATCTCGTAGTCGTACGGGCTGATGAAGCGGCCTTCCAGCATGTTGACCAGCATCATCTTGAAGGTGGCGATGCCGACGTCACCGGCCACCTGGATGCGGCGTGCCGGCAGCGGCGGACGGTAGCCCGCTTCGGCCAGGGCGCGTGCTTCGGCCTTGGCGATGTACAGCGCCTCATAGCTGTTGAACACCACCTTGTCGGTGCTGCGCAGCAGGCCCAGTTCCTGGGCGTTGACCGCCGAGTTGGACACCTTGGCCATCGCCACGGTCTCGAAGGTCTTCTTCAGTTCGGCGAACACGTCACCGCCCGGGCCAGCGGCCTGCGAGGCACGCACGGCCAGTTCCTTCAGGCCGCCGCCTGCCGGCAGCAGGCCGACGCCGGCCTCGACCAGACCGATGTAGCTTTCCAGGAAGGCCACGGTCTTGGCGCTGTGCATCTGGAACTCGCAGCCGCCACCCAGGGCCAGGCCACGCACCGCAGCCACCACCGGCACCAGCGAGTACTTGATGCGCTGGCTGGTGCGCTGGAAGTTGTGCACCATTTCTTCGAACTGGTCGACCTTGCCGGCCTGCAGCAGGCCGAGGGCGCCAGCCAGGTCGGCACCGGCGGAGAAGGGCTCCTTCTGCTGCCAGATCACCAGGCCCTGGAAGTCCTTCTCGGCGCGGGTGACGCATTCCTGCAGGCCATCCAGCACGTGGTCGGACACGGTGTTCATCTTGGTCTTGAAGCTGACCACGGCGATGCCGTCGCCGTCGTGCCACATGCGCAGGCCGTCGTTCTCGAACACGGTCTCGCCCGGCGCGAACTTCTCACCCAGCAGCGGATCGGGGAAGCGCTGGCGCTGGTACACCGGCAGCGACGAACGCGGCAGCTTGGCGTTGCGCGACGGGCTGTAGCTGCCCTCGGCGGCGTGCACGCCATCGCGGCMATCGAACACCCAGTCCGGCAGCGGGGCGTTGCTCATGCTCTTGCCGGCGACGATGTCATCGGCAATCCACTGCGCGACCTGCTTCCAGCCGGCAGCCTGCCAGGTTTCGAACGGGCCCAGCGACCAGCCGTAGCCCCAGCGGATGGCCAGATCGACGTCGCGCGCGGTCTCGGCGATGTCGGCGAGGTGGTAGGCGCTGTAGTGGAACAGGTCGCGGAAGGTCGCCCACAGGAACTGCGCCTGCGGGTGCTGGCTCTCGCGCAGCTTGGCGAACTTCTCGGCCGGGTTCTTGATCTTCAGGATCTCGACCACTTCCGGYGCRGCGGCGCGGTCAGCCGGACGGTAGTCCTGCTTTTCCAGGTCCAGCACCACGATGTCCTTGCCGACCTTGCGGAAGATGCCGGCGCCGGTTTTCTGGCCCAGTGCGCCCTTGGCAATCAGCGCGTCCAGCCACTTCGGCGACTTGAAGAATTCATGCCACGGATCATTGGGCAAGGTATCGCCCATGGTCTTGATCACGTGCGCCATGGTGTCCAGGCCGACCACGTCGGAGGTGCGGTAGGTCGCCGACTTCGGGCGGCCGACCAGCGGGCCGGTCAGGCCGTCCACTTCGTCGAAGCCCAGGCCGAATTCCTGGGTGTGGTGGATGGTGGACAGGATCGAGAACACACCGATGCGGTTGCCGATGAAGTTCGGGGTGTCCTTGGCGTACACCACGCCCTTGCCCAGGGTGGTGACCAGGAACGCTTCCAGGCCTTCCAGCACGCTGGCGTCGGTGGTGGTGGCCGGGATCAGCTCGGCCAGGTGCATGTAGCGCGGCGGGTTGAAGAAGTGCACGCCGCAGAAGCGGTGGCGAAGCTGTTCGGGCAGCACGTCGGCCAGCTTGTTGATGCCCAGGCCCGAGGTGTTGGAGGCCAGCACGGCGTGGTCGGCCACGAACGGGGCGATCTTCTTGTACAGGTCCTGCTTCCAGTCCATGCGCTCGGCGATGGCCTCGATGATCAGGTCGCAGTCCTTCAGCTGTTCCAGGCCGGTCTCGTAGTTGGCCGGGGTGATGGCTTCGGCCAGCGACTTGCTGGCCAGCGGCGCCGGGCTCAGCTTGCCGAGGTTGGCGATCGACTTCAGCACGATGCCATCGGCCGGACCTTCCTTGGCAGGCAGGTCGAACAGCACGGTGTCGACGCCGGCATTGGTGAGGTGGGCGGCGATCTGGGCACCCATGACGCCGGCACCCAGCACGGCGGCGCGGCGGACTAGCAGGGAATTGGACATGGTGTAGGGCCTTTGTTGGTCAGCAGTTACTGGGTGGAATCAATGGAGGCGGGCAGGGCGCTGCCACTKCGGGCGGYGGCGCGGAATCCGGCCTCGGCGAAATGGATCAGTTCATGGGCGGCATGGGCACGATGCGCCGTTTCGGTGACACCGGCAGGTCGCTTGATCAGTCCGAAATCGGCCATGGCATAGGTCAGCGAGCCAGCGAGGAAATCCAGGCGCCAATAGAGCTCTTCCTTGCTCAGGCCGGGCACGCAGGTGGCGATCGCCTTGCCGAACTCACGCAGCACGTGGCCGTAGTGGTCGGACAGGAACTTGCGCAGGTTGTCGTTCTTTTCAGCGTAGGCACGGGCGATCACGCGGACGAAGGCACCGCCGTTCTGGCGGTCCTGGGCCAGCGCCAGGGCCGGCTCGACGAAGGCGGCGAGCACCGGCCGCAGTTGGCCGGGGTGTTCGTTGCGGGCACGCTCGAGCTGGGCCAGGCGGGCGCCGGTCATCTCGTCCATGCGGCGGCGGAACACCTCGTTGACCAGGTTTTCCTTGGAGCCGAAGTGGTAGTTGACCGCAGCGATGTTGACGTCGGCCTGGCTGGTGACCTGGCGCAGCGAGGTGCCGGCAAAACCGTGCTGGGCGAACAGCTCCTCGGCGGCGCCGAGGATCCGGTCCTTGGTCGAGAAGTGGGCGGGCTTGGCCATCGGGCGGGCGGACCTTAATCAAACGATTGTTTGATACTAGAACCAGACGGTACCGTATGGCATTTTGCAGTGCAGCAAAAATACCCCGATTGGTCAGAATCTGCTCAGGTGGGTGAATGGGGGTAGTGCCGGCCGCTGGCCGGCAGCCCCGAGGTTGAATGGCGGCCAATGCCGGCCAGYGGCCGGCACTACCACCCTGCCGCTTTATCTTTTACAATCCGCGCACGTTTATCAGGCTAAGCCCGCGTTTCGACGCGGCTTTTTTTTTGTTACCCTTCGGGCCATCAGCGGCCCGATTCCATTGGAGACATCCCATGGCGCTGGAGCGCACCCTTTCGATCATCAAGCCGGACGCCGTTGCCAAGAACGTCATCGGCGAAATCTACGCCCGCTTCGAAAAGGCCGGCCTGAAGGTCGTGGCCGCCAAGTACAAGCAGCTGTCGCGTCGTGAAGCCGAAGGCTTCTACGCCGTGCACCGCGAGCGTCCGTTCTTCAACGCACTGGTCGAGTTCATGATCTCCGGCCCGGTGATGATCCAGGCCCTGGAAGGCGAGAACGCCGTCCTGGCCCACCGCGACCTGCTGGGCGCCACCAACCCGAAGGAAGCCGCTGCGGGCACCATCCGCGCCGACTTCGCCGAATCCATCGATGCCAATGCCGCCCACGGCTCGGACTCGGTCGAGAATGCCGCGATTGAAATCGCGTACTTCTTCGCCGCCACCGAAGTCGTCTCGCGCTGAGAGTAATGCCGTGAACGAGGTCGTACAGAAAATCGCCATCCAGCCGCTGCCGAAGTCGGCACCCACGGCTGGCAAGCAGAACCTGCTCGACCTCGATCGCGCGGGCCTGGAGAAGTTTTTCGTCGAGGTTCTCGGCGAGAAGAAGTTCCGCGCCCATCAGGTGATGAAGTGGATCCACCATCGCTACGTCACCGAGTTCGATGAGATGACCGACCTCGGCAAGGTCCTGCGCGCCAAGCTGCAGGAGCATGCCGAGGTCCTCGTCCCGAACATCATCTTCGACAAGCCCTCCGCCGACGGCACCCACAAGTGGCTGCTGGCGATGGGCGTGGATGGCAAGAACGCCATCGAGACCGTGTACATCCCCGACAAGACCCGTGGCACGCTGTGCGTGTCCTCGCAGGTCGGTTGTGGCCTGAACTGCACGTTCTGCTCCACCGCCACCCAGGGCTTCAACCGCAACCTGACCACCGCCGAGATCATCGGCCAGGTGTGGATCGCGGCGCGCCACCTGGGCAACGTGCCGCACCAGATGCGCCGCCTCACCAACGTGGTGATGATGGGCATGGGCGAGCCGCTGATGAATTTCGACAACGTCGTGCGCGCCATGAGCGTGATGCGCGACGACCTGGGCTACGGCCTGGCCAACAAGCGCGTGACCCTGTCGACCTCCGGCCTGGTGCCGCAGATCGACCGCCTGTCCACCGAAAGCGACGTGTCGCTGGCGGTGTCGCTGCATGCGCCGAACGACGAGCTGCGCGAGACCCTCGTGCCGCTCAACAAGAAGTATCCGATCGCCGAGCTGATGGCTTCGTGTGCACGTTACCTGCGCGCCAACAAGCGCCGCGAATCGGTCACCTTCGAATACACCCTGATGAAGGGCATCAACGACAAGCCCGAGCATGCCCGCGAGCTGGCCCGCCTGATGCGCCAGTTCGACAACGCGGTGCAGGCCAAGGATTCGGGCAAGGTCAACCTGATCCCGTTCAACCCGTTCCCGGGCACCCGCTACGAGCGGTCCGAAGAGGCGCATATCCGCGCCTTCCAGAAGATCCTGCTCGACAGCAACGTGCTGACGATGGTGCGCCGTACCCGTGGCGACGATATCGACGCCGCCTGCGGCCAGCTCAAGGGCCAGGTGATGGATCGCACCCGCCGCCAGGCTGAGTTCAACAAGACACTGCAGGCAGGGAAGGGGAGCGATGCCGCGGCCTGATCGCTTCTGGCTGGCACTGCTTGCAGGCGTGCTGGCCCTCTCGGTCACCGCTTGCAAGTCGCAACCCAAAGCCAAGCTGGGCCCCAGCCAGGCGACGGTCTATTCGGTCCGCGACCCCGAAGGTGTTCGCCGGCAGGTCCGCGCTGCGGATCTGCTTGCCCTGGCTGTCCGCGACATGCAGAGCGGCAACCTGGATGCCGCCGAGCGCAAGACGCGCGACGCGATCAAGCTGACCCCTGCCGACCCCGATGCACTGGTGCTGCTGGCCGGCATCGATGATCAGCGTGGCCGCACCCGGCAGGCCGGGGAAGGCTTCCGCATGGCCGCCGAGCTGGCGCCGCAGCGGGGTGACGTACTCAATAATTATGGTGCTTGGCTGTGCCAGAACGGGCAGGCCGCCGAGTCGTTGGCCTGGTTCGACCGTGCGCTGCAGGCGCCCAACTACACCACGCCGGCCGAGGCGCAGGCCAACGGCGGCAGCTGTGCGTTGGACGCTGGCCAGCTTGAACGTGCCGAACGCAACCTGCGTGCCGCCCTGTCTCAGGTGCCTGGCAACCCGGTCGCGCTGGAGGCAATGGCCCAGTTGAGCTTCCGCCGCGGTCAGTTCATGGAAGCCCGCGCCTTCGCCGAACGTAGGATTGCGGCTGCACCGGCCACGCGTTCCGTGTTACAACTTGCGTCTCAAATCGAGGCGCGGCTGGGTGATCAGGCGGCATCTGATCGCTATCTTCAGCGGATTCGACAGGAATTTCCGCAGGACGCGGGCTCCTAACTCCAGGGTTGATGCATTGTGATTGATGACCAGACTGTGAGCGATCTCGAGACTGTGGCCGGCTGCGGCACCCGCCTGCGCCAGGCCCGCGAGGCCGCCGGACTGACCCTCGAAGACGTCGGCCAGCGCCTGCGCATGCCGGTTCAAGTGGTGAAGTCGCTCGAGCAGGAGCAGTGGCAGAAGCTCGGCGCGCCGGTGTTCGTGCGCGGCCAGCTGCGCAGCTATGCCCGCCTGCTCGGTGTCGACGTCAGCGAACTGCTGGAACAGGCCCAGGTTGGCCCGGTGGTTCCGCCGACCCTGGTCAGTCACACCCATACCCCGCGTGCGCGCCGCATTGCCGAGAATCTCGGCCGCCGTGCGC
>NZ_JBFRFE010000157.1:0-7586 GCF_052114665.1 Stenotrophomonas sp. 2YAF22
GCCGCCGCGCCGGCAGATGCAACACGGCAGGCGTCGCTGCCTGCGCCGGGTCGCCGCGCCCTGCCCTGGAACGGGCTGCTGCAGCGTGCCGGCCTGGCACCGGGCTGGAAGCTGCCGCTGCTGATGCTGCTGCCGGGCATCGCCCTGTCCGCGTTCGCGGTGTTGCGCCTGGGCACCTTCTGGATGTTCCCGTTGACCCTGCTGCTGTACGTGCTGGGCTGCTGGCTGTGGCTGATGCGCCGTATCGGCAAGCTGCAGGCGCAGCTGCTGCACCAGCTGCCGGACTTCCTCGACAACCTGGTGCGCCTTACCGCGCTCGGCAACAGCCTGCAGGCTGCCTTCCAGGTCGCGTCGATGCAGACCAACGCGCCGCTGCGCGGCCTGCTCGACACCACGGTGCGCTATGCACGTGGCGGCATGGACCTTGACCGTGCGCTCAACCTGGCCGCACAGCCCTACCGCATGGACGTACTGAAGGTGCTGGCGGTGGTGATGGGCGTGAGCGTGCGCATCGGCGGCCGTGCCGACCAGATCCTGCAGCGCATGGGCGACTTCATGCGTGACCTGGAACAGGCGCAGCAGGAACTGGCCGCAACCACTTCTGAAACCCGCATGTCGGCGTGGGTACTGGGCCTCCTGCCACCGGCCAGCGCAGTGCTGATGGCGATCTCCAGCCCCGAGTTCTTCCAGCCGGTGCTGCATGACCCACTGGGCCACAAGATCCTGCTGATCGCGCTGGCGCTGGAGTTGACCGGCGCCTTCCTGCTGTACCGCCTGGCCAAATCACTATGAACATCCCCGACCACGCAGGAGGCATCCAATGAGCGCCAGCATCTGGTTCGTGGCTGCCCTGCTGGTGTTGGCCGCCGGCGTGGCCCTGCTGGGGCTTGGCAGCTGGGTGCGCAGCCATCGCGAGGACCGCAGCGAGGCCACGTTGAAAACAGCGCTGCGTCCGCGCGAAAGCGAAGACGCAGCGGCTGACGCACGCAAGGACTCACTCGGCTGGCTGGAGCAGTTCGGCCGCGGACTGAGCGGCGGACGCCTGGAAGCGGCGCTGCTGGCCGGTGAGGATCGCCTGCTGCTGGACCTCGCCGGCTGGAACACTCGCCGCGGCACCGCCATCTACCTCGGCCTGCGGCTGCTGCTGGCGGTGCTGGTACTGGGTATTGCGCTGACGCTGAGTGACGCCACGGGGTTGTCGAGGATCATGGTGGTGATCGGCGCGCTGGCTGCTGGCCTGCTGCTGCCGAAGTTCGCGCTCAGTGCATGGGTCAAGCGGCGGCGACGCGCAGTGAACAATGAGCTGCCGCTGTTGATCGACCTGCTGCGCCTGCTGCAGGGCGTGGGCTACAGCATGGATCAGAGCCTGCAGACACTGGGCGACAAGCTGCGCGACGCACTGCCGGTGCTGGGTGGGGAAATCCAGGAAGCGAATGTGTCCTACACCCATGGGCGCACGCGCGCGCAGTCGCTGCGCCGGCTGAGCGATGTGTACGGCGATGACGATCTGTCCAGCCTTGTGCAGTTGATCCTGCAGGTGCACGCCCACGGCGGTGCCGTGCAGGAACCGCTGCGCCAGTTCAGCGTCCGCCTGCGCGAGCAGCGCCGCAACGCGCTGAAGGAAAAGGTCGGCAAGCTCTCGGTGAAGATGACCGTGGTGATGATGCTGACCCTGCTGCCGGCACTGATGCTGGTGCTGGCCGGACCGGCGCTGGTCGCGCTGGCCACTACCTTGTCGAAAATGGGATGACCTTCATGCCTGTCCTGCGCCCTGCCTGCCTGTTGCTTGCCCTGGCTGCCGCTGCTGCCGGCTGCAGCTCCACCACGCCGAAGTACCTGCGTGCGCCGAGCCTGGCCGAGCCGACCCCGGCCCCGCAGGACAGCCGCAACGCCTACCTGGAACTGATCCAGCGGATGCAGCAGCAGGGCGCCTGGTACGCTTCGCTGGCGCACGTGGATGCGTTCCGCCAGCGCTACGGCGATACCCCGGCACTGCGCCTGCTGCAGGCCGACGCACTGCGCCAGACCGGCCAGGTCGATGCGGCGCTGGCGCTGTACCGCGAGCTCGGCAATGGCCCGCAGGCCGCGGCCGCTGCACACGGCATGGGCCTGATCGCTGCCCTGCGCGACGACGACCAGGGCGGCGAACAGGCGCTGGCACGTGCCACCCAGTTGAGCCCGCTGAACACCGATTACCTCGGCGACCTGGGCTATGCACGGCTTCGTGCCGGCCGCTTCGAACAGGCACGCGAGCCACTGGCCAAGGCGCTGGAACTGTCGCCGGGCAATGCCAAGGCCACCGCCAATCTTGCCCTGTGGGCACTGTTGCGTGGCGACACTGCCACCGTCGAACGGCTGGCCCAGCAGGCCAGCTTCAGCGAGGAGACCCGCCGCAGCGTGGAACAGCAGGCGCAGCAGATCCGCGCGCGGCTGCAGCAACGCCAGGCCGCTGCCACTGCTGCAGCGGCGGCAGCGACACGGCCAGTTGCTTCGGTAGCTACCACCCCCGCCAACGCAAGCCCACGCCTGGCCGCCGAACCGCGCCGCGATGGCCGCGACCAACGCGACCCACCACGACTGCCGCCCTCGATGCTGGAACGCTTCGGCTCCACCGACCATCCCACCGGGAACACGCCATGACCTCGAAGCCGCTGATCCGCTGCCTGCTGCCGGTGCTTGCCGGCTTGTCTCTCGCTGCGGTTGTGCAGGCGCAGACGCCGCAGCAACCGTTGACCGGGCAGATGCTGGGTGGTGCCGCGCCCGCGCCGGCAGCCGCTCCCCTGCACAGCGAGCCGTTGGCTACCGTGGACGTATCGCCGCCACCAGCCGCAGCGCCCATCGCAGCCCCCGCAGCCCCTGAAACCAAGCCTGATTTCGGCGGCACGCAGTTGCAGCCCAACACCTCGCAGATCGGTGACACCACTCGCAGCCTGTTCCGCCTGCAAGCGTCCGGCGAGGTGGCCGGTGCCCGCCTGCCGATCCTCGGCGACCAGGCCACATCCAGCTACGCGCGTTACCTGAAGAGCTTCCAGTACGACATTCCGCAATTCTTCGAAACCGACGTCGCCAAGTCCGCAGGATCCTCCCGATCCGGACGCTGAGGCCCGCCATGAACCGAGCACGCCACATCAGCTTCAGTCGCCCGCGCGGCGGTATGTCGGTCACCATGATGCTGGTGATGATCGCGCTGCTGGCCATGCTCGGCCTGATCGAGATCGGCTTCCTGTTCTGGGCCAAGCGCGATGCGCAGAAGGTGGTCGATCTGGCTGCGCTGGCAGGCGCACAACGGCTGGACCTGTGCCGGCCCGACAACGCCGACAACAGCGCGGCCCGGCAGAATGCGCTCGCACAGAACACCTTCCCTGGGCAGGTGCAGATCCAGTGTGGCAACTGGAATGCCACCCGCGGAACGGCTGACCACTTCAGCCCAAGCGTGGACGCAGGCAATCCACGCAACGCGGTGCGGGTCATTGCCGAACGCGGCGTTCTGCCGTTCTTCGGCCAGAACAGCGGGCTGCCCACGTTGCGCGTGCAGGCGGTGGCCAAGCGTTCGGAACCCACCGCCGTGTTTGCAGTGGGTTCGCAGCTGCTGCGCACCAATGGCAACTCCCCCTTGATGGCGACCCTTCGGCTGGTCGGCCTGGACGTCACCAACGCAACAATTCTGTCCTACGACGGCCTGGCACAGGCCACCGTCACCCCGTCGGGGCTGCTGGCGGCACTGGGCATCCCGGTCACCGCCGACCTCAGCGTGGCCGACTTCAACCGGCTGCTGTCGGTCAACCGCATATCACTGGCACAGCTGGTCAATGCCACTGCCACGGTGGTGGGCCGCGAGACCGCCGTCGGCGTACAGCTGCAGGCGCTGTCCAACCTGGTCGGCACGCGGCTGGACATCAACCAGCTGAACATTCTGCTGGGCAGCCAGAACGGCGGCGGCGGCCTGTTCGCGCAGGTTATCTCACCGGACGGCACCATCGGCAGCGCGCTGGAATCGAGGGTCAACGTGCTGGATCTTGTCACCGCCGCGATCTCCATCGCCAACGATGGCAATGGTGTGCAGGTGCAGGGCTTGAACCTGCTGGGCATCGACGTCAAGGCCGGCGTGGTGGAGCCGCCGTCGATCGCCATCGGCGGTGTGGGCGCACGCGCGTACAACGCGCAGGTGCGGCTGATGGTGGACGTCGACAGCGACCGCTTGTTCGCGATCGGCCCGCTGCTGAACCTGCTCGGCACCCGCCTGCATCTGCCACTGCACGTGGATGTGGCCAATGCGATGGGGACACTGACCAGCATCCAGTGCGGTGCGACGCCGCCGACGGCCACCGTCCAGGTCGATTCCTCGGTACTGCGCGCCTGCGTCGGCAAGGTCAACGCGGCCGATCGCTTCTCCAAGAGCAACGTCTGTGACGCGACCCTGCAGAACGAGCAGCTGTTGAAGCTTCTGGGGCAGCCCCTGATCAACGACAAGGTCACCCTGCCGGCACTGACCAGCACGCAGAGCCTGACCCTGGCCGCAGGCCAGACCGGCTCGACCCGGATCAACCCGTTGGCCGTCGGCACCGCCGTGTCAGACCTGGTCAACGAACTGCTGCGGGTGCTGTCAGGCATGCTCAGTTCACCCAAGCAAGGCATGAGCGCCAATGACACCGCCAAGGCACTGGCCGACCGTTACCTGCAGGCGGCCTTCCCCAGCGGCGGGCGTTACAACGTGGACCAGGTGATTCCATTGCTGCGCGATGGCGATCCGTCACGCAACCTCGCACCACTGGGCAACTGGACCGTTACCAAGGGTGTACCGAAACCCTGCCCACTCGGGTTGACCACCTGCTGGGAAGATGGATCGGTCTGGGCCGGTTACCGCGCCACCGTGACTGGCCAGGGACTGGGCCTGCTCGACGGCCTGCTGGGCTCGCTGGTCGGCGGCCTGCTGATCAACCGCTGCGACAGCCTGCTGGGCAACCTGATCGACTACAACGGCTGCGTGCGTACCAACCTGGCGTCCTACATCCAGACCGCCCCGGCCGGATTCCTGGATGGGCAGAACGGCGGCGGCGTGACCACCCCCGGCAACAACGTCACCTGCAGTGGCCTGCTGTGTGCGCTGCTGAACCCGGTGTTGGCGGCGCTCAAGCCCGTACTCAACAGCGTCGGCACCCTGCTGACCAACACCCTGGCCAGCCTGCTCGGGCTGGAACTGGGCCGCACCGATGTCAGCATGCAGTCGATCCAGTGCAGCTCGGCGCAGCTGGTCTTCTGAGCCGCGCGGGCGCGGGTTGGCGGCGTCCGTGCCCATGCTAGACTCGCGGCGGGGAACCACTTTCAACTCAACCCACACTACATTCGTGGATGGTCTAGACATGCGAGAAACTTCAGGGGGCACCGTCTTCGCCCGGTATCCGCGCGGCGCAGCACTGCTGGCCGTGGCCATGATCGTGGTGGCGCCGTCGGCGCTGGCCGCACGTGGCGATCGCACTGCCACCGTCGAGCCGGCCAAGGCCGCACCGGTGGTACGCAACACCGTCGACGAACTCAAGCAGTTGATGGATGCGCAGCAGCTCACCGAGCTGCGTACCACCTACAACGGCAACTACGGCGCCAGCCTGCTGTTCAACGCCAATACCCTGACCTACTACGTGGCCCTGTTCCAGGAGAAGAACTTCTGGCGGGTGATCAAGACCGATGCCGTCGACAACGCCGAACGTGTCTACCGCACATTCGCGCAGCAGTCCGAACAGCTGGCGCAGGTCTATATCGACACCACCCGGCTGGAAGCCGGCAAGCGCTACACCGAGCGCCTGGTGGCCTACAACGAAGAACGCCTGCGTACCCTGCAGCAGGAAATGGAACAGCAGCAGGCGCAGTCGGCGCAGGTCAGCGCAGCGCTGCAGCAGGCCCAGCAGCAAGCGGTCAGCCTGAGCACCGACGTGCAGAGCACCAACAGCCAGCTCGATGCGCTGCAGCGCCGGATCCAGATCCTGCAGGCCGAACAGGGCAACCCGGAGCTGAGCCTGCCCAAGCCGGATGCAGCAGCGGCGCCCGCCGCCGCCAGCGACGGCCGCTGAGGCTTACCCGGCTGCAGACCAGAACGGCACCTTCGGGTGCCGTTTTTCGTTGTACTCAACGACAGGCTTCGCGCACCGCGTCATCCAGCTGCCTGCGCTGCAGGTAGTCGAGCCTGCGCGGCTTGGCCAGCGCCTTCACCTGCTGCTGGCGCGCCCGCTCGCACGCTTGCGGGTCGGCCGTGATCGATATCAGCGCGCCCTGCGCGCGGCCGCGCCGTGGCGTCCGCGTGGTTGCGCTGCGGGCAGGCGGCACGGCCGAAGGTAGCGGCCCACGCGCCTTCGACTCGGCACTGGGCACTTCCCAGCGCCACTCCGCCCGCCCCTGGCAGGGCGTCTGCTGATAGACCGGATGCTCAGCATCGGTGCACTTGTAGACGTTGGTCTGCGCCGCCGCGACAGCCGCCCACAGCAGTCCAGGCAACACTCCCCACATCGGCATCTTCATGGCTGGCCCTCGCGCGTCAGATGGCCATGGTTGCCATCAGCACCGACCTGCCGCCAGAGCGAGTCGCGTCATCACAGCAAACACGTCAATCCGCCACAGCCGTGCAATGCACGCAGCCCATCCTGCGCTGTACTGCCGCAGGCGCCGGCGAACCCGCAGGCGTCTTTCCTCCCTTCCGCCAAGGAACCTGCAATGAGCAATTTCGTGACCGTCAACGATGGCGCCCGCATCTTCTACAAGGACTGGGGCACCGGCCAGCCTGTCGTATTCGCCCATGGCTGGCCGCTGTCGTCCGATGCCTGGGATCCGCAGATGCTGTTCATGGGCCAGAACGGCTATCGCGTGATCGCCCACGATCGCCGCGGCCATGGCCGCTCCAGCCAGACCTGGGACGGCAACAACATGGACACCTACGCCGATGACCTCGCTGCCGTTCTGGATGCGCTGGACGTGAAGGACGCGATCCTGGTCGGCCATTCCACCGGCGGTGGCGAAGTGGCTCACTACATCGGCCGCCACGGCAGCACGCGCGTGGCCAAGGTGGTGCTGGTCGGCGCCGTGCCGCCGTTGATGCTGAAGACCGCCGGCAATCCGGCCGGCACGCCGCTGGAGGTGTTCGACGGCATCCGCAAGGGCACCGGTGGCGACCGGTCGCAGTTCTTCAAGGATCTGGCCACACCGTTCTTCGGCGCCAATCGTGATGGCAACAGCGTCACACAAGGCATGCGTGATTCGTTCTGGCTGCAGGGCATGCTGGGCGGCGTGAAGGGCCAGTACGACTGCATCCACGAATTCTCGGAAGTGGACTACACCGAAGACCTGAAGAAGATCGACGTGCCAGCCCTGGTGGTGCACGGCGATGACGACCAGATCGTACCGTTCGACGCCTCGGCCAAGCTGTCCTCGCAGATCATCAAGGACGCCGAACTGAAGGTGTATGCCGGTGCACCGCACGGCCTCACCCTTACCCATGCGGATCAGTTCAACGCCGACCTGCTGGCGTTCGCACGTAAATGACGTATCGCGGCGGCGCTCCGGCGCCGCCGTGCCTGCGGTAGTGCCGGCCGCTGGCCGGC